>CAITID010000223.1 GCA_903892335.1 uncultured Actinomycetes bacterium | reverse complement strand
TGCCAATCAAAAGGTTCTTGCCCTTGGTCGATACAAGATGCCATTAATTTTGATCGGTGGCTTTGTGGCCTGGCAGCTGATTGTCTTTGCCGTCAGCGGCGGAGAAAAGATGCAGCAGTTGTTTGGAACAACCGGCAGAAATACTGGATTAATTACATATTTAGCTTTTTCTAGTCTTTTTCTGGTTTCAATTGCAGCATCAACTCGTGCTTTTCTTAGTAGATTTTTAATAACATCACTTGTGGTTGGCGTGGTATCTCTCGGTTACGGTGTGATCCAAGCACTCGGTGGTGATCCATTTAATTGGGTTAATCCATATTCTCCAGTCTTTGGTTTTTTAGGTAATCCAAACTTTCAATCATCCTTGTTAGGTATTTTGGGGGCTGTTGTCTTTACACAGCTTTTATCTGGTGCTCATAAGCTGCAACTAAAAGCCGCATACATCGTTTATCTTCTTATAACTATTTATGTGATTAAAGAGACAGCTTCGCAGCAAGGTTTCTTGGTCTTACTCATTGGCTCAGGAATTGCACTGGGTGTATTGGTGATTCAAAAGAGTAAAACTCTGGGCTATACATACTTTGGATTAGCAGCAGTTGGGTTCGTAGCTGTTCTGGTTGGCACCTTGAACAAAGGCCCACTGGCATCTCTGTTATACAAAGACTCTGTTACCTATCGTGGTGATTACTGGCGCGCAGGTTGGAAGATGACGTTAGATAATCCAATCTTTGGTGTTGGGTTAGATAGCTATGGAGATTGGTATCGCAGAAGCCGCACCATAGAGGCAACACTTCGAAGAGGGCCTGATTCAACTAGCAATGCAGCCCACAATGTATTTCTCGATATCTCTTCTTACGGTGGATTCCCACTAGTTTTGATTTACATCGCAATAATGATTTTAGTAATATCTTCGGCCATAAAGGTACTCAAGCGCTCACAAAGCTTTAATGCAGGTTTTGTTGGGCTAGTTTCTGGCTGGGTGGCTTTTCAAGCACAATCAATTATTAGCATTAATCAAATTGGTTTGGCGCTATGGGGTTGGGTTTTGTCAGGTTTAATAATTGGATACGAGGTCAATACTCGTGATGGAGAAGCAATTGAAGAGAAAAAATCTGGTAAAACGGCCAGAAAAGCAGTTAATACTTCTGCCGGTACGCCTCTGACCGTTTTTATCGGATTAATAATTGGTGTAATGGTTGGTATGCCACCATATTTAGCTTCTGCTAAGTACAAGGGTGCACTTGAGACGAGTGACTCAAGAGTTATTCAGGAGGCGGCTTACATTTGGCCACTCGACTACTCGCGCATGGTTCAAGTTGCTATGACGTTAAATGAGAATAAGTTGGAAGCTCAAGGACTAGAGGTTGCATTAGATGCGACCGAGAAGTTCCCTGATAACTACTCGGTGTGGGCCACTTTGAATGCGATGAATAGCGCAACTGTGGAGCAAAAGGCACAAGCTCTGGCTCAAATGAAGCGTCTTGACCCGCTGAATCCAAATTTGAAATAGTTCGTTAATCTATCCCTATGCGCGTAGCAATCATTGGTCAGGGATATGTTGGCCTCACCATTGCCGTTGGCGCAGCTGGAGCTGGCCATGAGGTCATTGGCTTTGATGTTAACAAAGAGTTAGTAAACCAACTCAACTCTGGCGTTTCACACATTGAAGGTATTTCTGATTCTCAGCTAACCGCTTTCCTTTCTTCTAACACATATACGGCCACCACTGATCCTTCAGTGCTTAATGGCTGCGATGTAGTTGTTATTGCTGTTCCAACACCACTTACTGAGGCTAGAGACCCTGATTTATCTTTTGTTCATGCAGCAGTTGCACTCATCCAAAACAATACAAAAAGCCCAACTCTTGTAATCAATGAATCTACTTCTTACCCAGGCAC
>CAITID010000222.1 GCA_903892335.1 uncultured Actinomycetes bacterium | reverse complement strand
TCATATGGTGATCAAAGCGCTCAACACTTTGACTTAACAACTGGCATGTTATTAATCAACGCCGTCATTGCCCGCAAAGAGATTGAGGTTTGGTCGGGTGCTCAAATTTGGAGTGCTACCCATAAAGATGGTGTTAATACACTTCGAATTTTAATTAATGGCAAAGAGAAGATAGTAAATACTGGCAATTTGATCTTGTGCACTGGTGCATATGATCGCACTCTCCCATTTCCTGGTTGGGATATTCCTGGCGTTATGACACCGGGCGGCGTCCAATCATTATTAAAAGGTCATGGCGTTCTAGCTGGCAAGCGAGTTGTAGTTGCTGGCAGTGGTCCATTTTTACTACCAGTTGCAGCTGGAGTGGTTAAAGCAGGTGGGCAAGTTCTTGAATTACTAGAAGCCAACAAGTCCCGCAGATGGTTCACATCTTTCTTTGTAATTCTAGAAAATCTAAGTAAGTTAAAAGAGGGTTTTTATTACATTAAAACAATAAGTGAGGCGAAGGTTAGAGCCCGTTTTTCTTATGCAGTAGTTGCAGCGCACGCAGGTAGTAATGGTGAGCTGGCCTCAGTTGATATTGCCAAGATTAATCGCAACTTTGAGGTAAGGACGCTGCGCAATGTTGAGTGTGATGTGGCTGCAATTGGTTGGGGCTTTACCCCCGACACAACCTTGGCTGGTGTTTTAGGATGTCGCCAAACGGTAGCAAAAGATGGCGCAGTAGTTGTTACACATGATCGCAATCAACAAAGCTCTATAGATGGCATCTTTGTTGCTGGTGAGATTACTGGAATTGGTGGCAGTGAACTTTCTATGGCCGAGGGTGTAATTGCCGGTATCAGCGCCGCTAAGTTTGTGGGTTGCAAAGTTGATGTCTTAAAGGTGCACCGCAAGCGCCGGGCAAAGAAACAGAGATTTGCTAATGCACTAATTAAGGCGTATCCAATTAAAAGTGGTTGGAAAAGTTGGGTCCATAGCGATACCGTAATTTGTCGATGTGAAGAGATTAAGTTAAAAGAGCTGCGCTATTCAATTGATGAGCTAGGTGCAACAGATTCACGCACCGCTAAATTACTAACCCGATGCGGCATGGGTATGTGCCAGGGTCGAATTTGTGGCAGATCAGTCGTTGATCTAGTTGCCGATCATTTGAACATCTCACCAACTGATACTGATCGCATCTCTGCGGTAAATAGGCCAATCATCACACCGATCTCACTTGGTCAATTAGCATCTGGCGAGTAAGTTTTTCCCATGAACTCACCTAAATCAAAACCATGGCATGGCGTCCTAACCGCCACCGCACTTCCATTTAACGCAGATCTCTCCGTTAATTACGATAAGTACGCCGAACACATTAAGTGGCAGGCCGAAAATGGCGTGCACGGTGCAATTCCAAATGGCTCACTCGGTGAGTACCAAGTATTAACTGCTGAAGAGCGAACTCAAGTTTTAAAGACCGCACTAGATGCCGCGCCCGCCGGATTTAATATCGTGCCTGGTGTTGCTGCATATGGCGCTGCCGAATCTCGTCGCTGGACTGAACAAGCAGCTGAACTTGGCGCAAAGTGCGTAATGCTTTTGCCGCCAACTGCCTACC
>CAITID010000221.1 GCA_903892335.1 uncultured Actinomycetes bacterium | reverse complement strand
GGCTGGCATGGTGATGCTGCGATCTCAATTGGTTTCGGAAATGTTGAACCAGCAGATCAAAAATTAATGGATGTCTGCGAAGAATCAATGTGGCAAGGAATTGCTGCCGGAAAAAACGGTGGAAAGTTAACTGATATTTCAGAGGCGGTTGAGCGTTATATAAAATCACAAGGAAGCTATGGAATTTTGCGTGAGTATGGTGGCCATGGCATTGGAAGTGAGATGCACCAAGAGCCACATATTTTAAATTTTGGTAAAGGTGGAAATGGACCTGATCTAATTCCTGGTATGGCACTCGCCATTGAACCAATGATCACTCGTGGCAGCGAAAAAATGAAAGTACTAAGTGATGAATGGACAGTAGTTTCACAAGATCATTCACGTGGTGCGCACTTTGAACATACATATGCGATCGCACCCGATGGCAAGCCCTTTGTTTTAACTGCAATTGATGGCGGAAAGGCTGCGTTAAGCCGGCTAGGCGTTGAGATTTCAGAGCTTATTTAGGCGGCTTTAAATAGGTTGTAAAGTAGAGCAGTGAGTACAAACCTCGGGGAAATTATGCGATCTGAAATCGCGGAGATCCCAGCAGTTTTTCAAAAATTATCTGATCAAATTCCAAGTATTACCAAAGCAGTAGAAGCTCTATCACTTACCAATATTGATTCAGTAATTTTAGTCGCTAGAGGAACCTCTGATAATGCCGCACTTTTTCTCAAGTATTTAATTGAAACTAAAATCGGAATTCCATGTGGCCTTGCCTCTCCATCAGTTGTCACCATTTACAAGAGCAAATTACGCTTTGCTAATTGTTTAGTAATTGGCATCTCCCAAAGCGGTCAATCTCCAGACATCGTTACCTATACCAAGGCAGCAAAGGCTGCTGGTGCTAAAAGCATTTCATTTACCAATGATCCAAATAGCCCACTTGCTCAGGCAACTGATCTACATCTCTACCTAGAGGCAGGAGCTGAAAAGGCAGTTGCGGCGACTAAGAGCTACTCCGCAGAACTTTTACTCTCTTACATTTTTGTCTCAATTTGGGCAAAAGAAAGTATAAATCTGAGCTCACTAATTGCAGCAAGTAATAAAGTAATTGCGGAGTTTGAAAAGGTAAGTCAGGTTGTTAACTCCTTTGATCACAAATTTGGCATCACCACTATGGGACGCGGCTTTGCCTACGCTAACGCGCAAGAGTGCGCCTTAAAAATTCAGGAGACATTAAAGATTCCAGTTTCCTCATTCTCATCTGCAGATTATTTACACGGGCCAATCTCATCACTAACAGAGAATTCAAGAGTTATATTTTTAGCACCAAGCGCCGTTTCTGTTGATTCAATGGATAAGACAGTAAATCGGATTCGCGAAATTACAAAACATATTTACTGGATTGGCAGTGGCTTCCCAGCTAGTTTTGATGAAATAAGTATTGGTGGATCAACTGGATTAACTGAACAAGAATCAGTAATTGTCGACAGCATTGTGTTGCAACAATTTGCAATGAGATTGGCTGTGAAAAATAATTTAAATCCAGATGCACCAGCTGGGTTGTTAAAAGTTACT
>CAITID010000220.1 GCA_903892335.1 uncultured Actinomycetes bacterium | reverse complement strand
GGCCATTAGTACAAAAACCACCATGGTGATCGGAGTTAGGCGCTCCACATCAATAGGTGCAGGCTTTGCTAAACCTCTGCGTTTGGCAATGAAGTTACGGATGCCATCAGCAATTGCAACTGCCATATGTCCACCATCTAGAGGCAGCAATGGAAGTAAATTAAACATGCCAACAAAGATATTTAGTGAAGCCACAATTAAAACGAAGGTTGCGATCTTCTCATTAAGCGTTAATTTCTCAGTGCTAGCTGTCTCACCACTAACTCGTGCAACTCCAACTACACCGACTAAACCTTCAGGATCTCGCTCGGTGGTACCAAATGTTTGCGCAAATAAATCTGGAATTTTAGTTGGAAGTGCGATTAATGATGTAACTGAATTTTGCAAAATCTCACCAGTAAAGGAGGTGGCCCTGGCAGTTGCTGCAATCGGATTAAATCTAATTGTGCCGATCTCATTTATCACACCTAATACTCCAACGGGTTTTCCATCGACCATTCGAGTTGCCGGTGTTACTGGAACTTGAACTTGATCACCACTTCGATCAATTACTAAATTAATCTCACGGCCAGCACTTGCACGGATTACGGCAACTGCATCAGACCAAAGCTCAAAGCTTTGCCCATCAATTTTTACGATTTTATCGCCAGCTAATAGGCCAACGGTTTTAGCAGGGGACGGAGTTGAAGTCGCGCTACAAACCTCATTGGCAATTTGTGGCACACAATCAGAGATTTTTTGTATTTGATTAGTAACAGAGGTGACGCCAACTGCGCCAAATAAGGTAATTAATAATAGGAATCCAATAACAAAGTGCAGAAATGAACCAGCACCTAAAACAATTAGTCGTTGTGTAACTGTTGCCTTAATAAAGGCACGCGGTGCATCTGCTGGTGATAAAACTTCCCTAGATGACATGCCAACAATTCGGCAGTAGCCACCAGCTGGTATTGCCTTAACTCCAAACTCAGTTTCACCTCGTTGAGTGGACCAAATCTTTTGACCAAAACCTAAGAAAAACTCAGTGACCTTCATGCCAAATTTTTTCGCAGTTAAATAATGTCCCGCCTCGTGAATCATCACTGAAACCAATAGCGCAACTACAAATCCCAAGATGCCCAGCAGGGACAACATTTAAATTAGCTCCTTAATTATGCTTTCGGCCTTATTGCGCGAACTCTGCTCGATAGCACTGACATCCTTAATATCTCTAATTGTAGTTGGGGTATTACTTCCATGCGCTTGTACTACCTGCTCCACTATCTCAATGATTGCTGTGAACTTAATTTTTCCAGCTAAGAATGCAGCCACTGCAACCTCATTTGCAGCATTAAAGACTGCAGGCAATCCTGCGCCTAACTCTCCGCAACGCCTTGCTAAATCAATTGCTGGATACTTTTCATTATCAATTGGTGAAAAATTCCAAGTGTGTGATTGCGACCAGTCAATTGCAGCGGTGGCTCTATTAACTCGATCTGGGTAGGCCAGCGCGTAAGCAATTGGGCCCTTCATATTTGGCGGTGATGCTTGCGCCATTGTTGATCCATCATTGAATTCAACTAATGAGTGCACTACAGATTGTGGGTGAATTACCGCTTCAATGTTTTCATAAGCGATATCAAATAGGTAATGCGCTTCAATAATTTCTAGCCCTTTATTTACCAAGGTTGCCGAATTAATCGTTACTACCTCACCCATCGACCAAGTTGGATGATTAAGCGCATCTGCCACAGTCACATCAGATAGATCCTTGCGATCTCTAAATGGTCCACCACTTGCAGTTAAAATCAATTTCTTAACATCACTTGCTTTGCCAGCTAACATCGCTTGGTAAATCGCGCTGTGCTCTGAATCAACTGGAAATAGATTTTGGCGGCCAAACTTCATTACTAAATCTCCACCAGCAACTAATGACTCTTTATTTGCTAGCGCTACCTTGTTGCCAACACCAAGGGCAGCAAGTGTTGGGCCAAGACCAATTGATCCAGAGATGCCATTTAAAACAATGTCACAAGGAAGAGCTGCAATTTCAACCGAGGAGTTATCCCCGTCTATTACCTGCACTCCATTAACGGCTGGAGCCGGAGCCATGGTTCCAACGATTGGCACATTAAATTTCTTAGCTTGCTCCATTAAAAGTTTAGGATTTTTACGACCTGCGCTCATGCCTACGATACGAAATTTATTTGGGTTGGCTGCGATTATTTCCAGTGCCTGCACGCCGATAGAACCGGTTGAGCCCAATACAACTACATCACGAATTCCAGCCACCTACGTATACTATTTACCCATGTACTCAGAGGCTAAATCACCGCTCGCACAAAAGCGCAATATTGTTACGGCAATCCCTGGTCCTAAATCTCAGGCGTTAATTGAACGTCGCAAAGATGCAGTTTCTGCATCCCTTGGCATGGCAATGCCAGTATTTATTGAGCGCGCAGATGGTGCAATCATCCTTGATGTTGATGGCAACTCAATTATTGATCTAGCTGCTGGAATTGCAGTTGTAAATGTTGGTCATAGCAACAGCAAAGTGATCGAAAATGTAAAACGCCAAATTGATGCCTTTACTCATACCTGTTTCATGATTGTTCCCTATATGGGTTACGTGGAAGTATGTGAGGCGCTAAATCGCTTAACACCTGGAAAGTTTAAGAAGAAATCTGTACTTATGAACTCAGGTGCTGAAGCACTAGAGAACGCGGTAAAGATCGCCCGTAGCTACACCAAGCGCCAAGCCGTAGTTGTCTTTGAACATGGCTACCACGGTCGCACTAACTTAACGATGGCGATGACTGCAAAAAATATGCCTTACAAAGATGGCTTTGGTCCATTTGCACCAGAAATTTATCGCATGCCAATGGCATATCCATTCCGTTGGAATGGCGATCAAGCAAAGTGCGCCCAAGAGGCACTTGAGATGATCACTCATAAAATTGAAAAAGAGATCGGTGCTAAAAATGTTGCCGCGATCGTAATTGAGCCAATTCAAGGTGAAGGTGGATTTATTGTTCCGCCAAAGGGCTTCCTGCCGGGGCTTGTAAATTACGCCAAAGAAAACGGCATCGTGTTTATTGCAGATGAGGTACAAACTGGTTTTGCTCGAACTGGTCAGATGTTTGCAAGTGAGGATGAAAATATTGAGCCAGACATTATTACCACCGCAAAGGGAATTGCAGCGGGTCTGCCACTTTCTGGTGTGACAGGACGTGCTGAGATTATGGATTCAATTCACGTAAGTGGATTAGGTGGCACATATGGTGGAAATCCAATTGCATGTGCTGCTGCCCTTGGCGCAATCGAAACAATAGAAACCCAAAATCTAGTTGAGAGAGCGAATGTAATTGGCAAGATAATGTCAGATGCTCTTAATGTAATGATGAAGAAGTACCCAATTATTGGTG
>CAITID010000219.1 GCA_903892335.1 uncultured Actinomycetes bacterium | reverse complement strand
GTATCAGCAACAGCAACAGTAACTGACAATGCAGCTGCAGCACTTGCCGCAGTAACAGCATTGGCAACTACCGTTGCATCACTAAAGACCTTGATCACAACACTTACGAACTTGGTCCTAAAGATTCAGAAGAAGGTAAAGGCTTAATAAGCCTCTTTAACTGAGTTAAGCAAGCGGCTCAGTCCCTAGTTATAGGGGCTGAGCCGCTTGTATTAGTTAAACTAATTACCATGAGTAAAGAGAAGAATCCAAATTCAAGTACAGAGTTTCTAAGCCCATTAACCTACCTTGTAATTGGTGTTTCCTTTGTTACCTTGTTTTTTAGCATAAAATCCTCTGATCCATTTAACACTCCCAAACTAGCAGCACTGCTTATCATTGCAAGCTTGTCAATAAATTATTTATTTAAATATTGGCAAGTTAATTCTGTCCAGAGGAATAAAGTTGATTTAATCTTCATCTCCCTTCTAAGTTTATTTCTACTAAGTGGGGTAATTGCAGTAATTTTCTCTGACAGCATATTAGTTGCCTTAATTGGCGATACTCAACGCAGAAATGGCTTTTTGACCTACCTCGCACTATCATTAGTCGCATTAACAGCAGCAAGACTTATTACTTTCAATACTTCAAAAAACCTATTTAGGATTTCAATATTATCAGGATTACTTTTTAGCTTCTATGGGATAATTCAAATGACTGGTAATGATCCAGTAAGTTGGAACAATCCTTATAATGCAGTTATTGCTACAGTTGGAAATCCAAACTTTGCGTCAGCTCTTATGGCAATTTTTTCCACTCTAGCGTTTTCTATTTTATTTGTTAAAACTTTTTCCATCACATTCAAGATATTAGCCATTGTATGTATCGCAATGTCTGTTACGGGTATCGTTTCATCAGATTCTCGACAAGGCTTGGTCTCATTAGCCTTTGCTATCGCATTTTTTTCATCTATATATCTGTATTTAACCCGAAGAAAACTTGGCTGGATTGTAATTTCTCTTTCTGCCCTTTCTTCTGTTTTAGCTATTGCAGGAATGTTACAAAAAGGGCCACTTGCAGCTTTATTGTATAAACCATCGGTTAGTGTAAGAGGGTTTTATTGGGATGCAGCTATTGAAATGTTTAAAAGCTATCCACTAACTGGGGTTGGGTTTGACCATTATGGATACTATTTCAAGGAGCTACGTAGTGTTGAATACCCACTGCGATACGGGTTTGATTTAACTAGCACCAATGCGCATAACACCTTCCTGCAGATGTTTTCAACAGGGGGGCTATTTCTTGGCTTGAGCTACCTGCTACTTGTAATTTCCACCCTTGTAGTTGGTTTAAAGCTTGTTAAGGATTCTGATTCAAATCAGAGAATCCTCTCTCTTGGATTACTCTCTGCTTGGATTGCATTTCAAGCACAATCTGTAATCTCTATCGATAATATTGGTATTAGTGTTTGGGGCTGGTTGTTAACTGGAGCGATTTTTGGCTTAGCAAGCAGGAAAGAGTTGCAGAAAAATTCGATTGAACAATCAAAATCGTCAAGAACAAGAAAAAATCAAGTTACCATATTACCGTTCTTAATCTCAACAGTTGTTTTAATCCCAGCACTAATCCTCTCAGTTCTTCTTATGAGGATTGAGAGCAATACCTTTATGGCAAGAAATGTGTTAGAGAATTATGCGGGCCAAGCTGATAAGAGTAGTGCTATTTCTCAACAGCTGTTGCGCCTGCTTGATCAACATTCAAGTTATATACTGGACAGTAAAATTGCAGATCCAAATTATAAGATTCAAATTGCGTATGACCTTTTTAATTCTGGCGAACAACAGGAATCCATTCGAGTGGCAAATGAGTTAGTTAAGAGTAATCCAAGAAATCTTTATGCTTTAGATGCAGTTGCACTGTTGTCAAGGGAGATTAAAGATCCAACAGCTGAAATCGAAGCTCGTAAAAGTATTGAAAAGTTAGATCCTTGGAATGGAAAAAACTACTTACAGTTGATGATTTTGTACAAAGCTGCCGGAGATATAACCAACGCCCAATTGATGCTAGATAAGATCCTTTCATTTGCTCCAGATACAAATGAAGCTAAATCTGCTATCGAAGAATTCTCAAAATAAATTGTCCACAACTATTTCAGTAATTGGATTAGGTTATGTAGGACTACCTTTAGCAATTTCAGCTGCCCAATCCGGGTATGAGGTATACGGCATAGATGTAGATCAGGTTAAAGT
>CAITID010000218.1 GCA_903892335.1 uncultured Actinomycetes bacterium | reverse complement strand
TGCTTCCTGCCCAAATTAGACCGGACAATGTAGGTGGCCGGTGAGACATCAGAATTGAACGGAAGAGAATCAACATACTAAAGCCACCACCTAAGAAGATAAGGCCAAGCAAGAACAGTAATGCCTTGTTAAGGGAGGTTCTCTCAAGAATTATATTCGAATAAAAATACGTACCGTCAAGATAAAATGACTCT
This sequence comes from uncultured Actinomycetes bacterium, assembly GCA_903892335.1. Taxonomy (GTDB): domain Bacteria; phylum Actinomycetota; class Actinomycetes; order Nanopelagicales; family Nanopelagicaceae; genus Nanopelagicus. Next base: position 2,360 of record CAITID010000218.1, on the reverse strand, counting down.
ACACTCTTAGCCCCATTTGAAGACATATTAAATTCTGCGCTCCAACCGGAAAGACTCTCGGTGTAATTCTGGACAGCAACAGGAAGTGATTCCCAAACATCGTCCGCCTCATCCTCAGTGTCCATTCCTCCAACTCGAAAATCTATACTCCCCACAAGAGATAAAGAATATCTATCAAATGGAAACCACTTGTCGTTAGCTCTATTGTCTATCCCAAAATTATCAGCATTGAGTTCAAGGTTGATTGATCTAAGATCGTCCAGAACGCCCCAGTAGCCGAAACTCAAATCATTATTGGTATTGTAATCAATCTGTGCTGCTTTGATGCTAGCTCTAGTTGCATATAAAACTTGAAAACTAGGGCCTTCCGCATATCCATATTTTTCTGGCGGTGTTATCCAAATTCGCGCTTTAAGAGTTTGTGAAGCGGGATCAAACTCTATCAACTGAACATCTACATTAATTCGTTTTTCAATATCAACTTTATCCTGCAATTTCTGTGACTTTGCATCTAATTCATAAGTACCGCTATCTATAACATTTAGAAAAGTGACAAAGCCAATAAAAACTGTTACTGCGATTATCCAAAAAAGAGACTTCTTAGAAAGGCCCAGGTGCATAGACGCATCGTCCCACAAATGCTCCTTGAGGCATAGGGATATGTATAGCCTTGCCTATAGAAATTCTCCGCCTTTTGCTTCACATTTAGATTGGAATAAAGGAAACTTCTGATTAAAGGGTGAGTGATTTACTCGCAATCTTTACAGATCGCTTTTGCACCTTCACCTCGAGCTTTTTGATTGATGTGTTTAACTAAGAAACATTTGTTACAAGTAAACTCATCCTCCTGGCGTGGCACAACTTTAAGTGCTAACTCCTCACCAGATAAATCAGCTCCTGGCAGCTCTAAACTTTCAGCCGCCTCTTCTTCATCAATATCAACCTGACCTGATTGCGCATCGGCACGTCTAGCCTTTAGCTCTTCAAGTGATTCTTCATGTAACTCTTCATCGGTTTTTCTGGGGGTGTCGTAATCGGTTGCCATTTTTGCACCTCCCTCTACATCTTTATCTGAGCATTAAGTAATGCTCTAACTTGGGCGGATAATCCCCTAAAAGTAGGGTCAGTACCTAATTAACGCTAGGCGTGTCGCAATTATTCCTTGGTTAATGCTTGCGTTCGGCGCTCAGCCTCTTTAATGCGCCATTTTTCAATCTCGCCATGATTTCCAGATAACAATATCTCAGGAACTTCTAGGCCGCGCCAATTAGCTGGCTTTGTGTAATTTGGATACTCAACTAATGATCCATCTTTGTTAGTCAGTGTGTGGCTCTCCTCTTTTAATGATTGTGGATTACCTAATACACCTGGAATCAATCGAGCGGTTGCTTCAACGATCACCATCGTTGCTACCTCACCGCCGCCTAAAACATAATCTCCAATAGAGACTTCATGAACTTTAAAATTTCTTTTTTCAGCATAGTACTTTGAAACTCTGGCATCAATGCCCTCATATCGTCCGCAGGCAAAGATCAAATTCTCTTTCTTGGAAAAACTCATCGCCATTTGCTGATCAAATTTTTTACCAGCCGGTGTTAAAACAATTAAATCAAACTCTGCTTCACTATTGCTTACTTCATCAATTGCTAATCCCCAAGGTTCAGCTGACATCACCATGCCGGCACCGCCTCCATAAGGTGTGTCATCTACTGAGTGGTGAGGATCAGTTGCATGCTTGCGCAGATCATGGATATCAATTGAGATTAAACCTTTTTCTTGAGCTTTGCCAAGTAGGGATAGTTCAAGTGGCTTTAAATACTCCGGAAAGATCGAGATGATACTAATTTTTAACATCTAGTAACCCCTCTGGTGGATTTACTACAATTAACTTTGCGGCGATATCTACCGAGATGATTATTTGCTTAACCATTGGAATTAACACTTCACCGTTTGCGGTATCAATTGCCAGTAAATCCTGGCCAGGAAGTTGAATAATCTCACGAACTAAACCTATCTCTTTCTTATTTTCTAATTTAACCTGACAGCCAATTAATTGCTGGAAGTGGTACTCACCTGGTGAGTTATTCTCAGTATCTACCTCGGTATATAAAAGTTGATCCCGAAGCTCCTCGATTTGATCTCGGTTAGTAATGCCAGCAAAGGTTAAAAGAAGTATTTGATTGTGCCAGCGCGAGTTAGTAATCGTAAGCACTTGATTGTTTTCAATCGTAAGTGTTGAACCTATTGCAAAACGTTGATCTGGATCATCTGTTCTAACTTCAACAGTTGCCTCGCCTTGAACACCATGTGCGCGGCCAATACGACCTACGACAAGTTGCAAATTAACGACCCTCGTCCGC
>CAITID010000217.1 GCA_903892335.1 uncultured Actinomycetes bacterium | reverse complement strand
GGCTAAAGTGTCTGAGGAGTTATCTGAAATTGAAAAGAAGTATGCCTCCCCTCGCCGCACGCGCCTTGTTGCATAAGCAACTTTGATATCAACTAACGCCCTAGAACTTCGTGCTGCCGCCAGGCTACTGGTCAAAGATGTAACAGTTCGAATTAATCATGGCGATCGAATTGGATTTGTCGGTAGAAATGGCGCGGGTAAATCAACACTAGCCAAGGTTTTAGCGGGCGAAACAATGCCAGCAGGTGGTGCAGTAAATCGCACCGGAAAAATTGGATATCTGCCACAAGATCCTAGAACTGGTGAAGATCAAGGCAGTGTGATTGATCGAATCCTTTCTGTTCGAGAGTTAGATTTAATCTCAAAGCGTATGCGTGCTGTTGAAGAGGAGATGTCTACCGCCCAAGGAGTAGAGCTTGAAAAAGCAATGGAGCGTTACACCAGAGTTGAACATGAGTTCTCAACTGCTGGTGGCTATGCCGCAGCTGCTGAGGCAGAAGCAATTGCCTCCTCACTTGGTGTGCCAAATAATCTATTTGACCAACAGTTAAGCGCTCTTTCTGGTGGCCAGAGGCGAAGAATTGAGTTAGCCAGAATCCTATTTTCTGGGGCTCAAACTTTGATTTTAGATGAGCCAACCAACCACTTGGATGCTGATTCCATAATTTGGCTTCGTGAGTTTTTACTTAAATACCCAGGTGGGTTAGTAATTATCTCCCATGATGTTAATTTGATTGAAACAGTTGTTAATAAGGTCTTTTATTTAGATGCTAATCGAAATGTAATTGATGTTTACAACATGACTTGGAAAAACTACCTAATTCAACGAGAGGCTGATGAGCACCGCAGAAAACGTGAGCGAGCCAATGCTGAAAAGAAGGCGGAGATTTTGCAAAAGCAGGGTGAGAAGATGCGAGCAAAAGCTAGCAAGGCAAGTGTTGCGCAAGGAATGTTAAAACGAGCTGAAAAATTAAGGAGTGGACTAGAGGAGGTTCGAAAGGTAGATCGAGTCGCCAAACTTCGTTTTCCAACTCCAGCTCCTTGCGGAAAAACTCCTATTACCGCTGCAGAGTTATCAAAATCTTATGGCTCACTTGAGATCTTCACCGATGTTGAGTTAGCAATTGATAAAGGATCTAGAGTTGTAATTTTAGGATTAAATGGCGCGGGCAAAACCACACTGCTTCGAATTCTGGCCGGTGATTTAGAGCCTGATACCGGTCATGTTGAGGCAGGGCATGGATTAAAGATTGGTTACTACGCCCAGGAGCATGAAACTCTAGATTATGACCGAAGTGTTCTAGAAAACATGTTAAGTGCCACCAAAGAAATTAGAGAGCCAGAGGCGAGAAATGTGCTTGGTTCATTCCTATTTACTGGAGATGATGTTCATAAGCCAGTAAAGGTATTAAGTGGTGGTGAGCGAACTAGATTGGCTTTAGCTTTATTAGTAGTTAGCGCAGCAAATGTATTGCTGTTAGATGAGCCAACAAACAATTTAGATCCAGCAAGCCGGGAAGAAATCTTAGGAGCTCTTACTGAGTATCAAGGGGCAGTAATTTTGGTTTCCCATGATGCTGGCGCAGTTGAGGCGTTAAAACCAGAGCGAGTATTACTTCTGCCAGATGGTGATGAGGATCTTTGGAAAGAGGAGTACTTCGATCTAGTTACGATCGATTAATTCAACTATTTCTTTTATCGTGGTGTAGTTCGCTTACCAACACTGATTGCAAAGGTTGATGATCTGGTAAGTGCGTAACTGGCACTAATCGGGTTTATTTGAGCAGTAATTTGCACATTTCCTCGTGTTGAAGGCTTCCAGGTGCATGTAGCTTTAATGTTTGGTGCGGTACCCGAGCTATTTCGATTTTTGCATCCAGGTATTACCTTTCCAGCTTGATAAAAAGTTACCTTTCCAGCAGTTCCAACAAGTGCTTCAATTGTTGAAGTGTTCCGAAATATTGCACTGCTACCCCCGCCAGTCAGTTGAAGTGAGATAGTTGTGTTGCCAATAAAAGTTAAATAACTTAGGACAACAATTCCCGATCCGCCTTTTCCGCCTGCATAGTTATTGTGCGTACCAGCACCGCCACCGCCTCCAGTGTTTGTCCCTCCCGCACCACCAATATATGCACCCGCGCCTCCAGTGTTTATTCCACCAGCTCCAGCTCCGCCACCCGTGCCTGCGCTTGTGCTTCCAGATCCGCCACCACCACCGCCGCCAGTTCCGCCAGATCCAGCAATTCCAGTCCAACCTGCTCCGCCACCACCACCAGCCCAAACGTAAGATGTACCTAAGATTGAATTACTTCTGCCGCTTCCACCAGTTGCTGGAGTGTGTAATCCATTTCCACCAGCACCGCCTCCGCCACCTGGAAAATATGGATTGCCACCAGCACTTCCATCAAATCCAAATTGTTGTCCACCGATAGTTGAAAGAGTTGGAGTTTGTGATTGAGAAGTTTGAGTACCGTTCGATTTTGTACTGGTTGTGGTGTTATAACCTGCCTGTCCACCACCGGAACCACCATTTGCACCAGCGGGATAACCACCGGCATACCAAGTTGCACCGCCTGCACCACCTCTTGCAATTAAATTAATTCCACTTCCAGTTAAAGTTGAATTGCTTCCATTTGTTCCAGACTGATTATATGCCGGCGCACCAGCACCGCCATCACCAACCGTTACAGTGAATACATCAGATGTTGCAGTTAAAGTTTCAAACTCAACATAACCACCGCCGCCGCCACCACCTGCTAGAGCTGCACCACCACCACCGCCGCCAGCAATAATTAAACCTTTAAAGACGGTATCTCCAGCGGGAGTACTCCAGGTACAAGTACCAACAGTTTTAAATGCCACAACAGTTCTGCTTCCATTTGTTGTAATTTCTGGTGAACAATTAGCTGCGTATGAATTGTTGATGATCGCTAGATTTGAGATTAAGGTGGTGAGTAAAACCATTTTTACCTTAGACTTAAATCTCATCGTTAAAGTGTACCTACAAAAGCGTCAGCTTTTAAGCGTCGATTCGCTCCCGATCAATATCTGCATTTGAAATAAAGTCTTTTCGAGGTGCAACCTCATTGCCCATTAGCAATTCAAACATCGCCTCCGCTTTTGTAACATCCTTCATAGTAATTCTTCGAAGCGTGCGATGGTTTGGATCCATTGTTGTCTCACGTAGTTGATCAGCATCCATCTCACCTAATCCTTTATAACGCTGGATCGGCTCCTTCCATCTCTTGCCATCCTTCTTTAACTGCGCAATAACTTTTTTCATCTCATCATCTGTGTAGGTGTAATGAAGCTCGCCCTTTTTACCGCCAATTACATCAATACGGTGAAGGGGTGGGATAGCAGCAAATACTCTGCCCGCCTCAACCAATGGACGCATATAAGAATTAAAAAGAGTGAGCAGCAAGC
>CAITID010000216.1 GCA_903892335.1 uncultured Actinomycetes bacterium | reverse complement strand
CACTGCAATATCTTGAGTTTGTAGATCATCAAATGCAATTTGGGCAATAAAGATTGCTACCGTAAAACCAATACCGGCGGCGCTGCCAGTAGCTGCCACCATAGATTTACTTGCACCATTTGGAATCTCTGCGATCTTTAATCTAGCCGCCAAGTAAGTTGAGCATAAAATTCCTAATGGCTTTCCAATAACTAAACCAAGAAATATTCCCCAAGCAATCACAGAGGTACTAGCGGTATTTAATGTATCTAAATCGAATTTAACTCCAGTGTTTGCAAAAGCAAATAGCGGCACTACTAAAAAGGAGCTCACCGGATGGAAACGATCTTCGAGCCACTCAATAATGGACTCAGAATTACCAGCTACCTTTGCTCGATTAGGTGTCATTAATCCAAGGATTACACCAGCAAGTGTTGGGTGCACCCCCGTTTTATACAGTGTGAACCACAGGAGCACGCCTATTACTAGGTATGCAAGAGTTGCCTTGATCTTTAACAAATTAAGCAGATAGATACTAATTACGACTGCGATACTTGCGATAAACCATTTAATTAAAATGCCATCTGAATAGACGAGTGCAATAATTAGAATTGCCACAATGTCATCAATTACAGCTAGTGCTAATAGAAATATGCGCAGTGATTCTGGAACTCGAGAACCAATCATTGTTAACAAACCAACTGCTAGAGCAATATCTGTTGCAACTGGTACTCCCCAGCCTCCTGCTGCCACATCACCAGCTATTAAAAGATAGATCAGCGCTGGGAATGCAACCCCACCTAGTGCGGCAAGAAATGGCATTAATGCTTTCTTAACCGAATTTAAATGACCAGATGTTAATTCACGCTTTATTTCAAGGCCAACAACAAAGAAGAAGATGGTCATCAACACATAGTTGATAAATTTTTGAACCGTGAAATCAACAAGAAAAATACCGGCGCCCCAAGAGAAATCAAAGCTTAAGAATGAAAAGTAATTTTCAGATAATGCCGAGTTTGCAACAAATAAACCAAATGCCGCAAAAATAAGGATCAGGATTCCGCCAGCGGATTCGCGATCTAAAAACTCGCGCAAAGGTGGCTTGGAAAACTTCATGCACCTACTTTAGCGCAGCGGAGTTTTTTGCGATCAGAAATTGAGCAAATCTGAGCAATCTGCTCCACAATATCTAGTACCAGCAATAAATGTTACGCAACTGCATTAGCAGCCATATTTACTTTGTATCGCTCGCATCCTTCTTTTTCTTGATAGGTGCAGCAGTAACACGTCCTGCGTGGGCAACCGCAGTTGGATCCTTCTTGGACTTAATCAAGCTAGCAACTGTTGAGATCACAAGAATGGCACCGATTACCGCAAGGCTGGTAAGTGTTGGGATCTTTGGAATTTGCACCCAGGTCTCGTGCAAGTAGGTCATGATTAATTTAACGCCAATAAACATCAAAATAATTGATAAACCAAGGGATAAGTAAATTAACTTATCCAGTAAGCCCTTAAGTAAAAAGTAAAGCGCCCGCAAACCAAGCAATGCAAAGGCGTTTGCAGTAAATACCAAGAATGGCTCCTCAGTAACACCAAAGGTTGCTGGAATTGAGTCGAGCGCAAAGAGTAAATCTGTTGAAGCAATTGCAATTAAAACCGTAAACATTGGGGTGGCTATTCGCTTTCCATCTATTTTGGTAAAAGCTTTTGAGCCATCAAATTTATCGGTCATCGCAATGCGATTTCTAATTACCTTTACGAGGAAGTTATCTTCCGGCGTTGGGTCCTCATCCCAGTGTTTAAATAACCCAACACCGGTCCAGATTAAGATCGCACCGAAGATTACGAATGTGAAGCTAAATGCAGCGAGGGCTGCAGCGCCAACTGCGATAAAAATTGCCCGCAAGACAAGAGCTAAAATCACACCAAACATCAAAACCCGTTGATGATAGATCGATGGCACCTTGAACTGAGCCAAAATAATAATAAACACAAATAAGTTATCTACCGATAATGACTTTTCGACAAGGTAGGCGGCAAAGTATTCAGTTCCATATACCGAGCCTGCGCTTTGCCAAACCCAAACACCGAATGCAATTGCAACACCGATATAAAAGATTGACCAACCGGCTGCCTCTTTAAACATTACCTCATGTGGTTTTCGACTGATCGTTAACAAATCAATCACTATCAGCGCAAGGATGGCGCCAACAACAATGGCCCAAGTTAAAAGAGTTACATTCATTTTAGATACCTATTCAGTAGGAGGGACAGATGACGTATAGCCATGGTCTCCCTCAACCATCTTCATGGTCGCAGCTCCGGGATATTTCTATCCGTATTGACGAAGGTGCTAAACGAGGTACTCCCCAATGGCACAAGTATACACGAGCCAACAAGCAAGTTTTAAATTTGATTACTACCTAGATATCACCTTCTTATTGCCGTTGAAGTATTAACAACAAAGAGAATTCTTTCCGAGGATAGTCTTAACCTGTATTATCTTTTTCTACGTAAGCACCGATAAATGGAGGACTCATGAAGAAGATTTTGATCTCCAAGTTCGGAGACTCCTCTGTTTTAGAGTTAACTCAGGCACCAATTCCAACTCCAGCATCAGACCAGGTTGTAGTTCAGGTTGAAAGTGTTGGTGTTAATTTTTTAGATATTTATCAACGCGGTGGTGCTGGCGTATATCAAATAAATCTGCCATTCACACCAGGAGTTGAAGGTGCTGGAGTTGTAGTTGAGATTGGCTCTGGCGTTAATTACTTAAAGGTTGGAGATCGCGTTGTTTGGGCGATGGCACTTGGTAGCTACGCCGAATATGCCTTACTACCTGGTGAAAAGGTTGCAAAGGTGCCAGATGAAATTGAGTTAAGAATCGCTGCAGCTGCTGCGCTGCAAGGAATGACTGCGCACTATTTAGTTAACTCCACTTACTTAATAAAGCCAGGGGATGTTGCACTTGTGCACGCAGCCGCAGGTGGAACTGGCAATCTGCTCTGCCAGATGATTTTAGAAAAGGGCGGTCGGGTAATTGCAACCACTTCAACTAGTGATAAAGAAAAGATCATCCGTGAAACTGGCGTAAGTGATGTTATTCGTTATGACTCACAAAATGTATTGCAAGAGGTAAAAAACATGACCGACGGCAAAGGTGTAGATGTTGTCTACGACGGTGTGGGCGCTGCAACCTTTGATGATTCATTAGCATCTCTTAAGCCACGCTCACTTATGGTCCTCTTTGGCGCAGCAAGTGGACCGGTGCCGCCATTTGATTTACAACGACTTAATGTCAACGGTTCACTATTTATTACTAGACCAACGCTGGCTAATTACATTACTAATCGCCAAGAGTTAGAGATGCGTATGGGAGAGGTATTTAAGTTAATAACTAATGGAAAGTTAAAACTAAGAATTGGACATGAATACGCTCTTGCTCAAGCTGGTGAGGCTCAGGATGATCTAGCCGGTCGTAAAACTGTTGGTAAATTGCTGCTTATTCCTTAACTGATAAGGACAAATTCAGGTGTTTTCCTAGCCTAGATATTTGCGGACTCTTATTGGAGTCAAGTATTGATTGTTGACCAGAATCTACTTGACTATGAGGCCTTTCGAGTTTTTCCTTTCAATATCTTTTCCCTACGGCGCAAACTACGATTATTAGCTTTAGATATTTCCTGAATAGAAATATCCTCAGAGTTTTCTTTCAAGAATGCAATCACTTCTGCCGTTTTGGATAATGAGTTTTTTTTCATTTGAGTTTTGGATTCTTTAGTATTCGATTAATTGAAGGCTCGAATTGGTCGGACACGAAGTTGCCCATTCTTGGAGGCTCCATAGTTAGCGGCGTCATTAAAGTCGTAGTAATCGGCGTTAAAATCAT
>CAITID010000215.1 GCA_903892335.1 uncultured Actinomycetes bacterium | reverse complement strand
TGTTTTTTGGCCCCTTCTCGGGCAAGATATACCCACCAGCGCGAGCCACGCGTTGACCCAAAAGGAGAAGTATCAGTGTCACAAACTTTGGTACTGAACGCCACCTACGAGCCACTAGGTGTCGTCTCAGAGCGACGAGCGTTAATCCTCGTCTTAAATCAACGTGCCATTTCCGTTGAAGATTCAAATCGAATTTTAACTTACGCTCGCGGTTCAATAACTTTGCCAGCTGTAATTAAATTAAATAAATTTGTGCGAATTCCTTATCGCCATGCAGTTCCACTATCTCGCAGAGCAATCTTTGCTCGAGATAACAATCGCTGTGTTTATTGCGGAGTTACTGCAACCTCAATTGATCACGTAATTCCAAGATCTCGCGGCGGCGGGCATAGTTGGGAGAATGTGGTTTCAGCATGCCACAAGTGCAATCATGTAAAGGCTGATAAAACATTAAAGGATTTAGGTTGGCGCCTTCGCAATGTGCCGCGCGAACCAGTAGGTGCGGCTTGGCGAATCTTAGGAACTGGCAAACCTGATCTAAGTTGGATTCCTTATCTAAAACCTTTTGGCGTGGAAGCAATGGGAGCAGCCAGCGCATGATTGAAGATGGCGCAATGCCAGGTGAGGGCTTAAGCGCACTTGAAACCGCACTTTACTTTTTTGCTGCACCACTTGGATTGTTTTTAGGCATTTCATTAATTGTTTGGGCGTTAACTGCTGATCGCAAAGCTAAGAAAAGATCAAGCCTTACTCATATCGAGTAATTACTTATCGCGTGCTTGTGCCTTAAGTGCGCGATCTAGCGCATCTCTACCTTCAGAAACCAAGCGGCGAAGTCCGGCCTGACCATCCTTACCAGTCGTATCAAGCCAATTAATTGTTTTATCAAGGGTTGCCTGCGTTGTAATAAATACTGGATAAAGGGCTGTAGCAAACTTGCTAGCAACCTCATATGACTTCTTACCCCAGGTATCTAGAAGTAGATCAAAGTAAGGATCAACATATTCAGCAAGTAATGGCCGGTGCAGCGCTCGCTGGAAGCCGGCGATCTGTGCTTCACGAACAGAAGTTGAGATCTCAGCTGTTGTAAGTGATTTCCAGGTTTCAAGCTTTGCCTCCGGTGTTGGAAGGGCTGCAAGACAAGTAGCGTGGGCAAGTTGGCCAGTTAATGTGTTGTCTTTTAATAGTTCAGCAGAAAGTGCTGCCTTATCCATTAAGCCACGTTCGGCTAATGCGGTAACAAAGGTCCAACGAAGATCGGCGTCAACTTTTAAGCCAGCTAATTTTCCTTCTAGTAACTCTTTTATTAAATCATTGTGTTCAGCACTTGCCGCAAAAGAGGTGAAGTTTCGAGCAAATTGAAGTTGGTGATCACTGCCAGCTTTAGCACTGCGCACCATCACTTCATAGGCATTACCAACTCTTAATCTTGCAGAATCACGCTTTGCTGGATGTGAGTAAAGCTCAACCGCTGTTACTAATTGATTTGCAATGATGGTAACTGTTGCAATGTCATCTTCACCTGGCAGGCCAGCGATTGCAATCTCAATAAAGTCAGCTGCGCTAATTTCAGCATCGCGCAACATATCCCAGGCAGCAGACCAGCAAAGGGCTCGAGTTAGGGAATCATCAATCTTTCCTAAGTGGGCCTTTAATGTGGCGATGGAGCGATCATCAAATCGCACCTTGCCGTATGAAAGATCGCGATCATTTATCAAAAGCAGATCAGCAACTTTTTCACCAGCAAATTCAGTAACAACAGTTTTAGCACCAGCAACATCTAATTCAACTGATTTGCGAAGTACAACCTGGTTAGCAACTAGATCATATAAACCAATCGCCATTCGGTGCGGGCGAAGCTGGGTAGAACCGGCTGGCATAGTTGGCACTTCTTGCAAAATCGCAACAGATTTATAAGTATCACCATCAATTTCAAGGCCTGGGCGTAATGTATTAACACCTGCTGTTTGCAGCCAGGTTGAAACCCAAGGCTTTAAGTCACGGCCACTAGTTTGCGTTAGCTCATTTAATAGATCATCTAGTGTGGTGTTTTTAAAGGCGTGCTTAGCAAAGTACTTTTGCAGGCCAGAAATAAAGTTATCACGGCCAACATGTGCTACTAATTGTTGAAGAACGGATGCACCTTTTGCATATGAAATGCCATCAAAGTTTCCAGCTACGGTATCGATATCAACCATGTCAGAGACAATTGGGTGGGTAGATGAGAGTTGATCTTGGCGGTATGCCCAGTTCTTTCGCTCTTGGTTAAAGCCGGTCCAAGAGTTTTTAAATCTTGTTCCTTCCACCATTGCTAAGTAGGAGGACCACTCGGCAAATGATTCATTTAGCCAAAGATCATCCCACCACTTCATGGTGACCATATTGCCAAACCACATGTGAGCCATCTCGTGCAAAATTGTGTTGGCACGAGCGTTATACATTCGCTCCGTTACCTTAGATCTAAATACAAGTAAGCGCTCTAGGAAGGTTACTGCGCCAGCATTTTCCATCGCACCCCAGTTGAAATCAACAACTGCGATTTGATCATACTTTTCAAATGGATACTCAAGCCCAAAGACTTTTTCAAAGTAGGCAAAGCCTTGTTTGGTAATTAAGAAAATATCCTCAGGATCTAAATGCTGCGCTAGTGATTTGCGGCAGTAAATTCCAAGTGGCACTTTTTTTTTGCCAACATAAGTATCTTTAACAGAATAGTAAGGACCAGCAATTAATGCGGTGATGTAAGTTGATATTCTTGGTGTGGTTGTAAAGGTCCATTGCGTGCGGTTATTGCCAAGATCAGATTTAGTTTTAACTGGATTATTTGCAACAACCTCCCAATGCGATGGCACGATGGCAGTTAATGAAAAGGTGGCCTTTAAATCTGGTTGATCAAAACATGGATACATCTTGCGGATAAATGCGGTCTCACCTTGTGAGTAAAGGTAAACCTCTTTATCAACTGGATCTACCGAGCGTTGCAAGCCTTCACCAGTATTTGAATAAAGTGCTTCTAGCTCAAGTACTAACTCATTTTCAGCAGCTAGGCCCTTTAAATAAATTGTTTCACCATCATAATTTGAGGTATCTACTGGTTGCCCATTTAAGGTGGCTGAAATTACGCGCTTACCAACGGCGTCGATAAAGGTGTCATATCCAGGTTTATTGCATGAGAAGGTGGCAATTGTTTTTGATAAAAAGCTTTCCGCGCCAGTTGTCACATCTAATGTGACCTCATAGCCATGCATTTGAATATGAGCAGAGCGCTCACGGGCCTCAGCACGGGTGGAATTTAAACCTGGCACGCTTACTCCTTATTATTAACTCTTAAATACTTCTATGCAGGTATCCAATCAGAGATTGCAGGTTAAACCAAGATGGAACGGCCATCCAATCGAAGTTACGCCCTTCGGGGCAATCGACCAACTAGAGCTCAAGCTTTAGCGATGAAAACTCATTGGAGCAACTTTAGTTTGCAGGTAGAAAGTGAATTAGAGATTAATGATGTATTTCCAGATGCAAAAGAGGTAATACTTGAAATTGGATCTGGCATGGGTGAGGCAACTGCGCAGATTGCCGATCACTTCCCAGAAACTGGATTTGTGGCAGTTGAAATGCATAACCCAGGCTTGGGCGCACTTTTGATGTTAGTAATCGAAAAGAAATTAAAGAACATCAAGTTAATTCGCGAAGATGCTACTCACCTGTTAAACAACTTTATTCCAGATAATTCAATTGATGCAGTCCATCTTTTCTTTCCAGATCCATGGCCAAAAAATCGCCAGCACAAGCGGCGAATAGTTCAAGATGCCTTTGTTGAATTAATTGCCAGTAAATTAAAACCAGATGGCTATATCCATATTGCCAGTGATTGGCAGCCATACACCGATTGGATAAAAGCTCGATTTGAACGTAACCAAAGATTTAGTGGAGGAGTAATCAAGCGCCCAGATTGGCGCCCGATCTCAAAGTTTGAAGGACAGGCATTAAAGAAGGCTCACACAGTTACTGATTTAAAGTATAAAAAGCTTAAATAGCTCCGCCTGTTTCAAACTTACTTATCTGATTAATTCTGCGCACATGGCGCTCATCATTGGTAAATGGTGTTGCTAAAAAGGTATCTACCAATTGCAAGCAGAGGGCTTCATCATGCATGCGCCCACCAATTGAGATCACATTTGCATTGTTATGTTCGCGGGCCAGCTTTGCAGTCTCTACTGACCAAACTAGTGCGGCCCTAACACCCTTGACCTTATTTGCTGCCATCTGCTCACCATTACCAGAGCCGCCTAAAACAATGCCAAAGGAGGTTGGATCTTTTGCAGTTGCTTGCGCCGCAGGAATACAAAAAACCGGGTAGTCATCTAGTGCGTCATATTGGTGAGGTCCGTGATCTGTTACATCATGCCCAGCTTTTTTTAGATGCTCAATAATCTTTGCTTTAAATTCAAGGCCGGCATGATCGCTACCAATATGGATTTTCATGTTTGTAGTTTGGCAGAAAACACAAACGGCCCGCTCATTTTCATGAGCTGGGCCGAAAGTGTCTAGGCCTGAAAGGTACTTCTGAAGCGATTAAGCCTTGATTGTTAAGCCAGAGTTGTAATTAGCGGTACTGGTCTGTGCTTTAGGAGCTTTGCCAGGACCCTTCTTACCAACGCCTTTAACGCTGTTTACTTTTTCAGTAACCATTGCAGTTAAGTTTGCTTTTACAGCACTCGCTTGCGCGGCAGTTAATTTACCTGCAACAACACGAGCGTCGATTTCTTTTGATTCAAATGCAACGAGAGCTGCAATCAAAGCATCTTTCTTTGTGCCAGCAATTGTTGCTAGAGATTCACCAGCACGAACGCGAGTTTTAAGTGCTTCTTCAGTGATTCCAAGAGTTGAAGTAACGATTGCCTTCTCTGCTGTGCGATGTGCTTGCTTTTCTGCCTCAGTTGGACGATTGGCCTGTGCTAGCGCCTTTGCATCTGTTCGAGCCTTTGCAATTGCATCTGCTTGGGATTGTGTGATTGTGCCCTTTGAAACTAAATCAGATAGCAAAGCGGTTAATGCTGCGCCATCTTTTCCACCTTTGCCACCCATGCCACCATGAGCTGATGCAAATGATGCTGAGCCCACAGAAAGTGCTACGGCAACCATTGCTACCGCTGCGATTAACTTCTTATTCATTGGTCCTCGTTTCTTGTACTTCAATCCAATGCAATTTTGCACCGATAGGAGTAGATAACTATCTCCGGCTGAGCCAACTATCTCATACACCTGAGCGTTAGGTCTGAGTTTTTTACTGCGTCACCGGATAAGAGTGGCAGCCCACGCTCAAAAAACTAACTTGCTGTGAAATGAGTGTGAGCATTCTTGATTACACAGAGTAATCAAGCGCAAAATGAATATCAGCTAGTCAAGTGGGCTAGGTAGAAATCTTTCAAAGACAGAATAGAGCGGGCCAATAATGAGCAGAGGAAGAAATAAATTAATTAAAGTGGTGATCATTTCAATCTTAATGACCTCAATTAACTCAACAAACTCCTACGCCGCAGGCAGAAGCACAACACTGCCGGCAAACACAGTGCTAAGTGGCCGTGGAGTTCCATCAGTATCAATTGGTTTAGATGGTGATTTCTATATTGATTTGAAAACGTTAAATATGTACGGACCAAAAACAAAAAATAAGTGGCCAATCCCAGTTTCACTAAAGGGTCCTGCTGGACCAATTGGACCGGCTGGTGTTGATGGTAAAAATGGAGTTGCTGGTTTATCTACTTCTAGCAGTGGCGCACCTGGCCCCGCTGGAGCTACAGGCCCATCTGGTGCACAAGGATTGCAAGGAAGTGCGGGTGCACCTGGTGCAACCGGACCAGCAGGTAGTGGAAGTGGAAGCCCTGGACCCACAGGACCAAAAGGAGAAACAGGAACTGTTGGTGCGGTTGGGCCTTCTAATGTTCAATCTGTTGCAATAAATCCTTGGACACTTGCTACCAATACTTCAAATGGAAAATCAGAATCAGACAGTTTCGGGAATCTTGAAGCCGGAAAATTATATTTTTTCTCAATCGTTGTGAAGGGAATTGGAGCCAACTCACTCACAAAATTCAGGTCTGAGCTAGAACTAAAGAGCTCCGATGTCTCTTCTACTCCTGTATACGAGTATAGCTACGCGTTTGTATCTGCTCATACGGCTGGTACTTACAACACCAGACTTTCATTTGTGGTGTCTGGAACTATTTCAGTGACAAATAATTGCCAATTCTCATTAGCAATTTCTGACGGAGAAGGTTTAGGTAATTCAGTCGCATTATCTGGCAAGGCATTTATACAACTTGTTGGTTCAATTAATTAAAAAAATGGAGCGGGTGACCGGGATTGAACCGGCACAGCTAGCTTGGAAGGCTAGAACTCTACCATTGAGCTACACCCGCAATTTGGTTGCGTGATCTGCTACTGCACTTACAAGTTTAACTTGTTTAGC
>CAITID010000214.1 GCA_903892335.1 uncultured Actinomycetes bacterium | reverse complement strand
GTTAGTGCCAGCGCCCATTGCCCAAATGGTGTGGCAGAGCCTGGAGATAAATCCATTACTAGGCCGCCAAGAAAGCCAAAAACAAGTGCGCCGGTGCGATCTTCAAATGCAAGTAATACCAATAAGGCGGCTAAGTAAAGGGAAAAGCTATGCCACGGAAAGTTAATTCGATTAATTACCGACTCTTGAACAAAGAGCATCAGCAAAAGAAATAATGTTGTGGTTAACACACGTAGCTGACTCATGAAATTACCTAGTAGGTGAAGGAGTCGGTGTTGGTGTTACAAGGACAGTAATTACTGGTTGTGGTTTAGGAAATAGCGCATCTCGAGGTTCTCCATTTGGCGCAGCAATCACAACTGCAACTACGCCGATTCGCTGCAACTCTGTTATGCCATCAACATCAGCGTTTTGGGTAATTGAGGAGGCATTACTTTGCACAGTATTAACAATGCCAACGGGTACACCTGGAACAAATGGGCGATTACCTTCACTGCCCCGCGCAATTAAAACATCACCTTTTTTAATCTCACCAGTTGTATCTAATAATTGCAACAAATAGGAATCACCACCCTGACCTGAAACAACACCGATAGCTTGCGTGCCTGCGATTCGAACACCAATTTTAAATGTGGGATCACTCATCAATAAAACTACTGCGCTACTTGAAGTAACACTTTTAACTACACCTACTAAACCTGCATCTGAAATAACTGTCATATTTGATGTGACACCTGATGAAGAGCCAACATCAATTGTGATGGTCTGCTTAAATGTTGTAGTTGCACCGCGATTAATCACCCGAGCGGCAACTACTTTGTAACCACCTCGACCAGCTAAATCTAAGACGCCCTTTAGTTGATCTAACTGACCTGCTACATCGGCATTGATTGCAGCTTCGGCAGCTAATTTCTCATTTTCAGCAGTTAATGCATTTATCTTATTTCTAGTTGATCCCAGATTTCTGATGTCACCAAAGAAGTTTCCAACTGGTGAAAATAGTTTTGAGAAGAATCCTTCAACTGGTGATAAAACAGTTTGCGTAGTGTTTCGCAGCCCGGTTGCAATATTTACCCCACGTAAATCTAAGGTAATTAGAAAGAGGGATGAGACAAGAAGTAATACCAAAAGTAATCGTGATCGATTACTGCCACCTCTTGCCATAGTTAATTAAACCCTAGACCGCTGCAAAAATAAGGTTAGCGACGAGGCTCGGAGATCAACACCTTCTCAAGAGCTTCAAACTCTTCAATACATTTTCCAGAACCCTCTGCAACTGCTTGCAGTGGGCGCTCAGAAATATGAATCGGCATGCCAGTTTCATGACGAAGGCGCTCATCTAAGCCACGAAGTAATGCACCGCCGCCAGTTAAAACAATGCCGCGATCCATTAAGTCTGAAGCAAGCTCTGGTGGTGTCTTATCTAGTGTGCTCTTTACTGCATTGATAATTGCATTTACCGGCTCTTCTAAGGCTTTGCGGATATCAGCAGATGTAACAAGAATTGTTTTTGGTAATCCAGTTGCTAAATCGCGACCACGAATTTCAGCATCTGGCTCACCCGGAAGTGGGAAGGCAGATCCAATTGCCATCTTGATTTCTTCCGCTGTGCGCTCACCAAGTAGTAATGAGAACTCACGCTTTACCCAATTAATAATTGCTTGATCAAGTTCATCGCCACCTACACGAATAGAAAGTGCGGTAACTATTCCACCAAGTGAAATAACAGCTACCTCAGTAGTTCCGCCACCAATATCAACCACCATATTTCCAGTTGGCTCATGAATTGGCAGATCCGCACCAATTGCTGCAGCCATTGGCTCTTCGATGATGTAAACCTTACGAGCACCTGCTGCATAGCCAGCATCTTTTACCGC
>CAITID010000213.1 GCA_903892335.1 uncultured Actinomycetes bacterium | reverse complement strand
GGCACTGAACTTGCGATCGTAGTTGGCGGCGGTAATTACTTCCGCGGCGCAGAGTTGCAACAGCGAGGTATGGATCGCGCTCGCGCAGATTACATGGGCATGTTAGGCACTGTTATGAACTGCTTAGCGCTACAAGATTTTCTAGAAAAAGAGGGAATTGAAACTCGCGTGCAAACTGCAATTGCTATGGGGCAAGTTGCAGAGCCATATGTTCCACGCAGAGCAATTCGCCACTTGGAAAAAGGCCGCGTAGTTATATTTGGCGCAGGTGCTGGAATGCCATTTTTTACAACAGATACAGTTGCCGCCCAGCGCGCACTTGAAATTGGCTCTGATGCATTACTTCTTGCAAAATCTGGTGTGGATGGTGTTTACAACGCAGATCCAAGAAAAGATAAGAGTGCAACAAAGTATGAAAGCATCTCCTACGATGAGGTTTTATCTAAATCATTAGCAGTTGCAGATGCTGCCGCCTTTGCGCTGTGCCGAGAGAACAATTTGCCTATTGTGGTCTTTGATTTGAAGAAAAATGGCAACATTAAGCGAGCGGTTAAGGGTGAAAGTATCGGAACTCTAGTTTCTTAACTAGAATTGCCAATACTTAAAGGAGCTGTAAATGTCAGATTTAAATACCCAGTTAGCTGATTGCAATACCAAGATGAATAAGGCAATTGATGTTGCCAAAGAGGATTTCTCGGCAATTAGAACTGGCCGTGCCCATCCAGCAATGTTTAATAAATTAATGGTTGATTACTACGGCACTGGAACACCACTTGCCCAACTTGCAACAATTCAAGTACCTGAGGCGCGGCTGGCATTGATTACTCCTTACGATAAAGGCGCACTAGCTGCAATTGAAAAGGCAATTCGTGACTCAGATCTTGGTGTTAATCCTGGCTCTGATGGTGTTGTAATTCGGGTTAACTTTCCACAGTTAACTGAGGAGCGTCGTAAAGAATTTATTAAGGTTGCAAAAACAAAGGCCGAAGATTCAAAGGTTGCCATTCGTGGTGTCCGCCGGATTGCAAAAGAGGCGATGGAAAAACTTGAAAAAGATGGCAAGGTTGGTAAAGATGATTTAGCTCGTGCTGAAAAAGAGCTCGAGAAAGTTACGTCAGATCATGTGGCCAAGATTGATGAGCTTTTAAAACATAAAGAAGCTGAACTGCTAGAAGTTTAACTATGGCTGATCTGCATTCAATTAATGATGCGATAAATAAACGCGCTGGTCGTAAATTACTGCCATCTATTTTAGTTTCGCTAACACTTTTAACCTTAATCTTTGGCTCGATCTATCTAGCACCGCTACTGTTTTTAGCTTTAATTTGTATTGTAATTATGTTGGGTGTTCGCGAGTTAGCCCACGCCTATCGCACAGGCGGCATTGAATTACCAGATCTGCCGATCATGGCTGCTGCCTTAATTATTTTGCTCGCATCTTGGTTTGGTGACACCGAGGGGTTGGCAGTTTCTACTGGATTAATCATTCCAATATTAATGTTTCTACTCCTGCTGACCTCCCAAAAAGATTTTATTAAACGATCAACCTCAGCGGTCTTTGCCGTTTTTTACTTAGCTGTTCTGGGCGGCTTCATCTTGTTACTAGCTAATAATGATGATGGCGGACAACGTATATTGGCTTTAGTAATTTTAATTTCCTGTAATGATACTTTCGCATACTTCGCCGGAGTTTTATTTGGAAAACATAAGATGGCGCCAACTATTAGCCCAAAGAAATCTTGGGAAGGTTTAATTGGCGGACTTATCGCATCATTAATTGGTGGAGCCTTAATTTTTCATAATACTTTTGGTGTGGCCTGGTATGTCGGCGCAGCAGTTGGGGCGATGACGGTAGTTACGGCGACTTGTGGTGATTTAATTGAAAGTGCGATTAAGCGAGATTTAGCAATTAAGGATATGTCTAATTTATTGCCAGGCCATGGCGGCATTATGGATCGCTTAGATTCAGCCCTTTTTACCGCACCAGCTGTTTGGTTTGCCTTTGAATTAATTAATCGGTATCTCTAGTGATTGAATTAGTATTTGATCCACCAGAGCAAAAAAAGAAAACCCCAATTCATTTAGCTGATTTATCAGTTGCTGAGCGTAAAGCTCGCGCTGAAGAGCTTGGGCTACCAGCATTTCGCGCCAATCAATTAGCGGTTCATTTCTTTACCCACTACAACGATGATCCAGATTCCTGGAGTGATATTCCAAAAGATCTGCGACAGCCACTAGCGGATGCGTTTCTACCTAAGCTGCTCACATTAGTTCGCTCAATTACCTGCGATGGCGGCAAGACTCGAAAAGATTTGTGGCGATTACACGATGGTGTATTAGTTGAATCAGTTTTAATGAAATACACCGATCGCACCACAGTTTGTATTTCATCCCAGGCTGGTTGTGGAATGAAATGCCCATTTTGTGCAACGGGACAAGCAGGACTTACTCGTAATTTAACTGCTGGTGAAATTACTGCTCAAGTAGTTATGGCGGCAAAGGCGTGCGCAATTGGTGAAATGCCAGGGGGACAAACTCGGTTATCAAATGTTGTGTTTATGGGGATGGGTGAGCCGCTAGCGAATTACAAACCAGTTATGCAATCGGTGCGAAATCTATCTAGCCCGCAACCAAATGGTTTAGGTATTGGCGCTCGATCCATAACTGTTTCAACCGTTGGCTTAGTAAATGGAATTGATAAGTTAATTGATGAGGATATTCCGGTAACACTAGCCATTTCACTGCACACACCAGATGATGAACTGCGCGATACCTTGGTACCAATTAACTCTCGCTGGAAGGTGCGCGAAGTTTTGCAAGCAGCTGATCGCTATGAAGCAAAGACTGGCCGGCGCTACTCAATTGAGTATGCATTAATTAGAGATATTAATGATCAAGCATGGCGAGCAGATCTACTTGGTCGCTTACTTAAGAATAAAAATGCACATGTAAATTTAATTCCACTAAATCCAACTCCTGGTTCAAAGTGGACCGCCTCTAGGGCTGAGGATGAACAAGCTTTTGTTGAGATCTTGGAAGGCTATGGCGTGCCAGTGACTGTGCGCGATACCCGTGGCCGTGAGATCGATGGGGCATGTGGTCAATTAGCCGCCGCCGAAGTATCCTCGGCCAAGTAACTTACTCCGGAAAGGGTTTTAAAGTGAAGGTGCTAAAGAATTTTGTAAATGGAAAATTAGTAGATTCCAAATCTGGCAAAACAACTGAGTTAGTAAATCCCGCAACTGGAAAAGTTTTTGCTACTGCACCAAACTCAAATGAAGCAGATGTCGATGCCGCACTTAAAGCAGCCGCAGCCGCCTTTCCAGGCTGGCGCGATGCCACACCATCTACTCGTCAAAAAGCCTTGCTTAAAATTGCAGATGCACTAGAAGCGAATGCTGAAAAATTAGTAGCGATTGAATCAGAAAATTGCGGCAAGCCAATTGCCATCACTATGAGTGAAGAAATTCCACCAATGATTGATCAGATTAGATTCTTTGCCGGTGCTGCCCGAAATCTTGAAGGTAAATCTGCTGGTGAGTACATGAACGGCATGACCTCATTTGTGCGCCGTGAGCCAATTGGAGTTTGTGCGCAAGTAACACCTTGGAATTACCCAATGATGATGGCGGTCTGGAAGTGGGCGCCAGCAATTGCTGCTGGAAATACTGTTGTATTAAAACCATCGGATACCACACCTGCTTCTACATTATTTATGGCAGAGATTATGAGTGAGTTCCTACCTGCTGGAGTATTCAACGTTGTTTGTGGTGAGCGAGATACAGGACGGGCATTAATTTCCCACAAGATTCCCGCGATGGTTTCAATTACTGGATCAATTCGCGCCGGTATTGAGGTTGCAAAATCAGCAGCAGAGGATGTGAAGAAGGTGCATCTAGAACTTGGTGGCAAGGCACCCGTTGTTGTATTTGCTGATGCAAATCTAGAAGCAGCAGCTGAAGGTATTGCAATTGCTGGCTTCTTTAACGCAGGCCAAGATTGCACCGCTGCAACTCGAGTAATAGTTGAAGCAAGTGCCTACGATAAGTTTGTAAAGTTATTAACAGAGCAAGCAAAAGATAAAATTGCTGTTGGATATCCAGATGAGGATGTATTAGTTGGCCCAGTAAATAATGCCAATCAATTAGAGCGGGTAAAAGGTTTTATTGATCGCTTGCCAGCTCATGCCAAAGTAACTGCAGGCGGTGCGGTATTAGATCGCCCAGGGTTCTTCTTCGCACCAACTGTTGTAGTAGATCTAAAACAAGATGATGAGATCATTCAAAATGAGATCTTCGGCCCAGTAATTACGGTGCAAAAGTTTGCCGATGAGGCACAAGCGATCGAGTACGCAAATGGCGTTGAGTACGGCCTGGCTTCTAGTGTTTGGACTAAGGATCATGGCCGCGCCATGCGCCTTGCTAAAGCATTTGATTTTGGTTGTGTCTGGATCAATACCCATATCCCACTAGTGGCGGAGATGCCTCATGGTGGTTTTGGTCGATCTGGAGTTGGCAAGGATCTTTCAGGCTACGGCTTTGAGGATTACACCAGAATTAAGCATGTAATGACCAATATAAATGCTTAACAACAGCGGTTTTGGGGTCTAGGATTTCGCTAAACCGAGC
>CAITID010000212.1 GCA_903892335.1 uncultured Actinomycetes bacterium | reverse complement strand
TGGATTAATTAGATCTAAGACTGGTTTTGGATAGAAACCCATTGCAACAATTACTGCAATAACTGGGGCGATAGCTATCTTTTCGCGAAGTGAAAGATCGGCCATTCCCTCATTGCCTGGCGTTGTTGGGCCATGCAAAGTTTTTTGAATTGGAATTAAAATATACAAAGCAGCTAAGACGATACCGAAGGTGCCGATAATTGCTGCTACTGGATAGCGAGTGTATGTGCCAACTAAAACTAAGAACTCACTAACGAAGCTTGATAAACCAGGCAGTGCTAGTGATGACATACCTGCAATGAAAAATAGCCAAGCCATTACTGGGGTCACGCGTTGTAATCCACCAAAATCTGCGATGGTTGATGAACCTCGACGTTTAATCATCCAACCTGCAATTAAGAATAAGGCGGCAGTTGAGAAGCCATGATTAACCATATAAAGAGTGGCACCTGACATTGCTTGTGAAGTCATCGCAAAAATTCCCATGGTGATGAAACCAAAGTGGGAAATAGAAGTAAATGCGATTAATCCCTTGATATCTCTCTGGCCAATCGCCATAAATGCACCGTAGAGGATAGAAATTACCGCTAGCGTAATTATGTAAGGAGTAAACGTTTTGCTGGCATCTGGAAATAATGCAATACAAAATCTGATCATTCCGTATGTTCCAACTTTATCTAAAACTCCAAGTAATAAAACTGAAGTGCCGGGCGTTGCAGACTTTGCAGCATCTGGTAACCAGGTGTGAAATGGCACTAACGGTGCTTTGATTGCAAAGGCAATAAAGAATCCTAAGAATAAAAAGTTCTCAGTAGTGTCATCAATTTGCAGCTTCGCTAACTCAGTTAAATCAAAGGTGGCACCGATTTGATTACCGGCAATTACATAAATTCCAATGATTGAGGCAAGCATTAATAGTCCGCCAAATAAGCTGTATAACAAGAACTTAGCTGCGGCGGCAGATTTCTCACCTGATCCATACCCACCAATTAAGAAGTAGACCGGAATTAGCATTGCTTCAAAGAATACGTAGAACAAAAATAGATCAGTTGCTGCAAATACACCGATCATCATTGTTTCTAAGACCAAAATTAAAATATAAAAAACCTTGCTGCCCCACCGGCCAACATCTGATTCGTGCCAGGTCGCCAAAATTACGATCGGAACTAAAATCGTTGAAAGTAGAATTAGAACTAATGAGATGCCATCAATTCCAACTGCGTAATTAATGTTAAATGCTGAGATCCATGAGGTGGACTGGATAAATTGGAATCCAGTTTGAGAGCGATCAAATCCAGTTGCCAACAGTAAAGAGATAAGTGCAATCACAGTGGTAGCGGCAAAGGCCACAGTTTTAATTAACTTATCATTAGCCTTTGGTAATAAGGCAATCACCAAAGCGGCGATTAATGGCAAGACTCCGATTGTGGTTAGTAAATTCATGATGTCATCAACCAAACCGTGATTAATAAGGAAAGAACGCCAACGACCATCATTAAGGCGTAGCTTCTTACGTAGCCATTTTGTAATCTACGCAGAGATTGCCCGGCGCCAACTGAGATTGAGCCAACTAATCTCACTAAACCATCTAGGGCGATGTAATCAAAGTTTAATAATTTCTTTACAAGTAATTGTCCAGGACGCATAAATGCCGCCTCGTTGAAATCATCTTGGAAGAGATCGCGACGAGCCGCCCTGGTGAAGGCATTTACCTTTACCGGTGCTTCACTAGAAATCTCACCACGATACTTAGCAACTGCAAGTGAGACACCAATTATTACTGCAGTTACGGCAAGTGCTGATACAACAATCGGTTTTAAGAACTCCTCTAAATGCTGCTCACCAGCTGGATTAACAATTGGTTTTAACCAATACTCTAATGAGTGATTGCGATAGAACAAGAAGCCAGAAACAACCGATCCGACTGAGAGTAATGAGATGGGAATCAGCATTAATGCTGGACTCTCATGTGGTTCATCTTTATGACCCCAACGCTCATTACCAAAGAAGGTCATGATGACAACTCGAGTCATATAAAAAGCTGTGATGGTTGCACCTAATAATGTGGCACCGCCCAATAAAACGCCCTTTAAGCCACCGGCATTAAAGGCGGTCTCAATAATTTTATCTTTTGAGTAAAAGCCAGCAAATGGTGGAACACCGATAATTGCCAGATAACCTAAACCAAATGTAATAAAGGTAAATGGCATGTACTTTCCAATGCCACCGTACTTGCGCATATTTACTTCATCCTTCATGCCATGCATAACTGATCCAGCACCTAAGAACATGCTCGCTTTGAAGAAACCATGAGTTAGTAAATGCATGATCGCAAATGCATATCCAATTGGACCTAAGCCAGTAGCTAAGATCATGTATCCAATTTGTGACATGGTTGAAGCAGCAAGTGCCTTCTTAATATCATCTTTTGCAGTTCCAATTACGGCGCCAAATAGCAGTGTAATTACACCAACTAATATGACCACTAGCTGAGCAGTTGGCGCAGCATCAAAAATAAAGTTTGAGCGAGTAATTAAGTAAACGCCGGCAGTTACCATAGTTGCGGCGTGAATTAATGCTGAGACTGGTGTTGGTCCAGCCATCGCATCGCCAAGCCATGATTGCAATGGGAACTGTGCAGATTTTCCAACTGCAGCTAGCAACAACATCAAAGCAATTGCCGTCATTGAGGCAGTTGATGCTTGATCAGCCTGCTCTTCAATGCCTTTAAATGAGACATCACCAAATGTTGCAAAAGCGATCATGATTGCAAGTGATAAACCAACATCACCCACCCGGTTAGCAATAAATGCTTTCTTTGCCGCTGTTGCATATGCCGGTTTCTCATTCCAAAAACCAATTAATAGGTATGAGGCAAGACCCACGCCCTCCCAACCAACATAAAGATTTAAGTAAGAATCACCTAATACCAGCAGCAGCATCGCTGCAATAAAGAGATTTAGGTATGCAAAGAACCTGCGACGATCGCGATCATGTGACATATAAGCAATTGAGTAAACATGAATCAGGGTGCCAACACCGGTGATTAGCAATACAAAGCAGATCGAAAGTTGATCTAATAATAATGATGCATCAACTTGAAAATCTCCAACTGAGATCCATGTGAAAACCTTTTGGGTGACTGGCCTGGCCGCTACATCTCGGTTTTGCATTGCTAAGAATTCAACTACTCCAATTGCAAAGGCGGAGGCCGAGACAGTTGTTGCAAGTAAATGCCCCCAAGCATTTGCTCGCTTACCAGCTAGAAGAAGAAGTGCTGAAGAAAGTAATGGCAGTGCGATTAGCCAAACCAAATTAGTTGAAGTTGTCATCACTACCTCTTCAACAAACTTGCATCATCAACTGATGCGGATCTGCGGGATCTATAAATTGTTACGATAATTGCTAGCCCGACTACAACCTCGCAAGCTGCAACAACCATGGTAAAAAATGCAACAACTTGACCCTCTAAGTTGCCATTGATTCTGGCAAAGGTAACAAAGGCTAAATTCGCTGCATTTAGCATTAATTCAATACACATAAAGACAACAATTGCATTTCTTCTTACGACCACACCAACGGCGCCGATCGTAAACAAAATTGCTGAAAGGTATAAGTAGTTAGCAATGCTCATCTACTCCTCCTCTTTTTCTGGTTTCATTTCAAATTTCTTGCTCTCCATCATGTCACCGCGAGCTTCCAATACTCCCGAGATTGAGGAAGGGGCAGCCTTACCATCTGGCAACATCGCCGGCACATCAACTGCGTTATGTAGCGCATAAACTCCAGAGCCCGGTAATCCTGCTGCTGCTGCTAATGAAGGCTTGCGAAATCTAGCGATTGATTGATCGCGTTGTGCAAAGTTAGATTTAACTCGTTGGCTATGTGCCAGCACCATTGCGCCAAGTGCTGCAGTAATTAATAAGGCAGAAACTACTTCAAAGGCCCAGACATACTTAGTAAATAAAAG
>CAITID010000211.1 GCA_903892335.1 uncultured Actinomycetes bacterium | reverse complement strand
GCTAAGCAATACAACGTGGATCTTCGAAGCGCAGCCTTTATTGTTTCAGTTGGCCGCGTTGCAGAGGCCTTTAGCGTTCGAGGCTCGTTAGTTTAAAAGCGGTTAGTGCTTTTTAAATCGTGCGTAAGAGTTATTGATCTCAGCCTCGGCAGCGCCTTGATTTACCCAATCACCACCATGAACAGATTTATTTGGCTCAAGTGATTTATAAACCTCAAAGAAGTGTTTGATTTCCTCTAACTCAAAAGTTGGCAGATCAGAAATATCAGTTAGGTAATCTTTGCGAATATCACCGGCTGCAACGCAAAGTAATTTGTCATCGCCACCTTTTTCATCGCTCATGCGAAGCATGCCAATTACGCGACAGGAAACTACGCAGCCAGGAAAGGTTGGTTCATCTAGCATTACAAGTGCATCTAGTGGATCCCCATCTAATGAAAGGGTGTTCTCAACAAAGCCGTAGTCATATGGGTAGCGAGTTGATGTGAAGAGCATTCGGTCTAAGCGAATCTTTCCGGATTCATGATCGATCTCGTACTTATTTCTAGACCCGGCCGGAATTTCAATTACAACATCAAAGATCATTGGCTTCATTTAATTCTCCTAGATCCTTGTTTTGTGTTTACTTTAAATAGTGGGGTGAGCGACGGGGCTCGAACCCGCGACATCCCGGACCACAACCGGGTGCTCTACCAGCTGAGCTACGCCCACCATGTTTGTTACAGGCTAATACTACTTCACGATTGAATGAAGATTTTAGAGCGGTAATACTCAAGCTCCTCGATTGAATCCCTGATATCACCGAGTGCGCGGTGGTTGCCATCCTTTGCCGGGGCAGCGAAGTAAACCTTTGGATACCAGCGGCGGGCTAACTCTTTAATGGATGAGACATCAATGGTGCGATAGTGCAGATACTTATTTAATAGGGGTAGATCCCGAGCAATAAAGCCACGATCAACGTAAACACTGTTTCCAGCCAGCGGTGATTTTCCTTCACCAGGTGCGTACTTGTTTAGGTAGGTGATGATCGCATCATCTGCTGCAGCAAGAGATACGCCATTTGGGATCTCATTGATAAGGCCAGATTCGGTGTGCATGTTCTTAACAAAATCATCCATCGCCTCAATCTTTTCAGCCGAAGTTTTGATAACAAGGTCGACGCCCTCACCCAAGATGTTTAACTGAGCATCGGTGACTAGTACTGCGATTTCAACCAAGGCATCTTTATTAAGGTCTAGCCCAGTCATCTCGCAATCGACCCAGATCAGGTTCGGCAGATCATTTCCCATATGGGCAACCCTAGGGCAGGCGTAGCACCCTGATCTAATTCACCTTCCGTTCACCTTGATGTTATTCCGATTAAACCTTTAAAGCGATGATTTTTAGCATGATGTCCCCATGCTCAAGACGCCCGATACGGAATACAAAGGGGTAATTCCGCCGCCTCGGCAATTGACTACTAAGCCAAGGTTTTCTGACAAAGTATTTAGATTTATCGTGACAGGTGGCGGCTTTACCTCATTAATCATTTTAGGTTTGATCGCATTATTTTTATTGTTAGAGGGATTACCTATTTTCCAAGATCAAGGAATTCGATTTGTAACAGGCTTTGAATGGGATTCTGGTGATCCAGAAAATGGAATTCCGGCCAGGTATGGAATTGGCGCAATGTTAATTGGAACATTGGTTGTTTCATTTATCGGGTTAGTAATTGCATTGCCAATTGCAGTTGGCACCGCTTTATTCTTAACTTACTACGCACCTGAGAGATTAAAACGAGCTTTAACTATTGTGGTGGATCTGATGGCTTCAATCCCATCTGTGATTTATGGATTATGGGGATTCATTGTTTTGATGCCACACGCAATTTACTGGGCAAAACTTTTGCACAAGTACTTTGATTTTCTACCGTTTTTCGATATGCCAGCACCAGTTTTTGAGCGCTCGCCGTTTATTGCTGGCATAGTCGTAGGCATCATGATTGTTCCAATCATCGCCGCCATTTCCAGGGAAGTTTTTTCACAGGTACCAATTGATCGAATACAAGCAGCCTATGCACTTGGCGCCACAAAATGGACAATGATTCGCTCAGT
Source organism: uncultured Actinomycetes bacterium (assembly GCA_903892335.1). Classification (GTDB taxonomy): domain Bacteria; phylum Actinomycetota; class Actinomycetes; order Nanopelagicales; family Nanopelagicaceae; genus Nanopelagicus. Next base: position 667 of record CAITID010000211.1, on the reverse strand, counting down.
GGTATTACCTTTTGGTGTTAGTGGAATTGCAGGTGGTGCAATGCTTGGCTTAGGTCGAGCAATGGGTGAAACGATTGCAATCTACTTAGTGTTAAATATTTACTTCATACCAAATTACGACATCCTATTTTCTGCAGGTGGAAACGTTGCCTCCTTGATTGTGGCCCGATTTGGTGAAGCTGGTGAAGCAGAGCTACGTGCATTAATGGCGGCAGGCTTAGTTCTCTTTATTGTCACACTCCTTGTTAACTTCTTATCTGATTTCATTGTTAAACGCGCCTCTCGGACTGGAGGGCAATAAATGAGTACGACTTTGGAACAAAACTTCACCGCAGTGCCTAAGAAGCCTTGGGGTATTGGCAGAAATCAAATATTAACGAATTTAGCTGTATTTATCGGATGCATAGTTGCAACTCCAATCTTGCTGAATTTAACTCCACTATCCGGAAAATTGGGTGGGGCAGCAATATTTTTAATTTTGGCAACTGCTACTAATATTTTGATCTCAGTAAATCGCCAAGGTCTTCGGATGATTTCAGATGCTCTGAGCACATCATTGATTTATATAGCAACAGTACTTGTTCTTCTGCCATTGGGCAGTATTTTGTTTACGGTAATTCAAAAGGGATCTGCTGCAATTCGCTGGAATACCTTCACGCAAGACATG
>CAITID010000210.1 GCA_903892335.1 uncultured Actinomycetes bacterium | reverse complement strand
GGTCAATACTGGTGATAATTGGTATAGAACTTTAAATGCTCCAAGTTGGCAGCCGCCTGATTTTATCTTCGGCGTAATCTGGCCATATAACTTTATTGTTTTAGGAGTAGCTGCAGTAAATGTCTCTCAGCAACTTAGCGCTGGTTGGGTGATTACTTACTTGAGTATCTTTGCCGCAAGCATCGCTTGTGCTTTAACTTGGGCCTATCAGTTTTATCAACCACATAATTTATCTGCCGCATCTGTTGCTTTAACTTTTGTTGCACTCCTAACAATTCCAATGCTGTTTATTGTATTTAGGTCATCAGTTGGAATTGGTCTGCTTCTAGTGCCATATCAACTTTGGGTAATAGCTGCGACAAGTATTAGTTGGGGCTACGCCAAGCTTAATTAATTACTTTCCTAGGCAGGTATTTAGTAGTTTTACTATTGCAGTTTTTTCAGCGGATGTAACCCAAAGTTTGTATTTAGCTTTTACTGAAACTTGCCGAGTGACATATGTGCAGCGGTAGGACTTATAGGGTGGCAACCAAGTAGCGGCATCACCATCACCTTTTTGTCGATTTAATTTAAAATCTACCGCTAATAAATTAAGTGGATCATTGGCAAAATTACTGCGCTGGGTATCAGTTAATGCAAAAGCTCCAGTCTGCCAAGCATTAGAAAGTGCCACCACATGGTCGATATCAATATTTGAAGATGATTTGCTTAGATCAAAGGCAATAATTTTATTGCTGTATGGATCAAGTAAGGTCCCAGCAATTACTTTGCAATTATTTGTATCTGCTTTAAATACTACTTTGGTTAAATCTCGCTTTAGGGTGTCATTTCTTGCATCACAACCATTTTTATCTGGATCTTTCCAGTGCGAGAATTTTTCACGGGTATATCCAGTCTTAGCAGCTCGTCCTTTAACTGGCAATTTATTAAGTGCTTTAAGTGCGCTTTCATACTGAGATTTACTTGCGGTGGCAGTATCAGCGGCATCACTTTGAATTGGTTGAATTAAGAGCGCTGTGATTAATAGGCTGGCTCTGGCGCGCTTCATATTGTGAGTTTACCGACAGAGCAGGATTTAACTGCCACCGGTACAAATAATCTCGGCGCTAGATTAATATATCAGGGGATTCTCAGTAGATTTAGCGGGTGAGATCTCCAGATGCGATTGTGATCGGCGCCGGTGTTGTGGGCGCCTCCACCGCACTGTCATTAACAAATGCTGGCTTAAAGGTTTTAGTAATTGATCGCGGACCAGTTGCAAGTGGCACAACAGGTGCTGGTGAAGGCAACATCTTAGTTTCAGATAAAGAGCCAAGCCCTGAGTTAACGCTTTCACTTAGATCACGCGATGCTTGGTTTGAAGTTGATGCCGATATTGGTGGTGGCTTTGAGTTAGAAGCAAAGGGCGGAGTTGTTGTATCAAGAAGTGAAAAAGGTATTGCTGATTTAAAGAGATTAGCTGCATTGCAAAGAGCAGATGGAATTGATGCGCAAGAAGTCGATGCATCGCAACTACAAAAGCTTGAGCCACATCTATCAAAGACTGTTGAGTTTGGTGTTTTGTATCCACAGGATGCGCAGTGTCAACCGATGCTAGCCGCGGCTCAGATGCTTCGGGCGGTGCGAAAGCGCGGCGGCGTATTTGTGCAAGGTGAAAATGTTGTAAAGATTGATGTTGTTGATGGTTATGTAGTTGGTTTAACCAGTGATAAAAACAAGTACTCCTGCCCGATCGTGGTAAATGCAACTGGTACATGGGCTGGTGAGATAGCAAAGCTGGCTGGCTCTAATCTGCCAATTATGCCAAGACGTGGATTTATCTTAGTTACCGCACCAGTTGGCAAGATTGTTAACCATAAGGTTTACGACGCTGATTATGTTGCAAATGTGGCAAGCGGGGATGCGGATCTGCAATCCTCAGCTGTTGTTGAAAGTACTGCAAGTGGCACAATGTTAATTGGTGCCTCGCGCGAGCGAGTTGGTTTTCAAAATGATCTTGATGTTTCGATTTTACGTAAATTAGCAAGGCAAGCAATCTCCCTATTTCCAATATTAGAAAATACGCAATTGCTAAGGGCCTACCGAGGCTTTAGGCCATACGCTCCAGATCATCTGCCGGTTATTGGTGAGGATGCAAATGTAAAAGGGTTGTGGCATGCCGCAGGTCATGAGGGTGCCGGAATTGGTTTAGCACCTGCAACTGGTGAATTAATTACCGCGCAAATTATTGGCCGGCAAACATTTATGGATCCGGCACCATTTTCACCAGCAAGATTTCAAGGGGTAAATCATGTCGCCAGTTGAAGTTAAGTTCTTCTTTGATGATCAAGAGGTGATCGGCTTGTCTGGCCAATCAGTTGGCGCAGCCTTGCTTGCCAACAATGATCGCGTGCTGCGCAAAACTAGATTTAATGAAAAAGGTCGTGGCGTTTTTTGTGGAATCGGAGTTTGCTTTGATTGTTTGGTTGTAATCGATGGCCTAGCCAATCAAAGAGCATGTATTGCTGAAATTAAAGAGGGCATGAAGGTACAAACCCAGGTAGGTGCCCATGCATAATGTTGTAATAGTTGGCGGCGGCCCCGCTGGTTTAAGCGCAGCCTTAGCTGCAGCTGCTGCTGGTGCACCTGTTCTATTAATTGATAGCAATGCAAGATTAGGTGGTCAGTACTGGCGCCTGCCTGATGATTCATATGGTGATCAAAGCGCTCAACACTTTGACTTAACAACTGGCATGTTATTAATCAACGCCGTCATTGCCCGCAAAGAGATTGAGGTTTGGTCGGGTGCTCAAATTTGGAGTGCTACTCATAAAGATGGTGTTAATACACTTCGAATTTTAATTAATGGCAAAGAGAAGATAGTAAATACTGGCAATTTGATCTTGTGCACGGGTGCATACGATCGCACTCTCCCATTTCCTGGTTGGGATATTCCTGGCGTTATGACACCAGGTGGCGTCCAATCATTATTAAAAGGTCATGGTGTTCTAGCTGGCAAGCGAGTTGTAGTTGCAGGCAGCGGACCATTTTTACTACCAGTTGCAGCTGGAGTGGTTAAAGCAGGTGGGCAAGTTCTTGAATTACTTGAAGCTAACAAGTCCCGCAGATGGATCACATCGTTCTTTGTAATTCTAGAAAATCTAAGTAAGTTAAAAGAGGGTTTTTACTACATTAAAACAATAAGTGAAGCAAAGGTTAGAGCCCGTTTTTCCTATGCAGTAGTTGCAGCGCACGCAGGTAGTAATGGTGAGTTGGCCTCAGTTGATATTGCCAAGATTAATCGCAACTTTAAGGTAAAGAAGCTGCGCAATGTTGAGTGTGATGTGGCTGCAATTGGTTGGGGCTTTACCCCCGACACAACCTTGGCTGGTGTTTTAGGTTGTCGCCAAACGGTTGCAAAAGATGGCGCAGTAGTTGTTACACATGATCGCAATCAACAAAGCTCAATAGATGGCATCTTTGTTGCTGGTGAGATTACTGGAATTGGTGGCAGTGAACTTTCTATGGCCGAGGGTGTAATTGCCGGTATCAGCGCCGCTAAGTTTGTGGG
>CAITID010000209.1 GCA_903892335.1 uncultured Actinomycetes bacterium | reverse complement strand
TACATTCATCTACATAGCCATTCGTAGAGGCCCGATGAGAACCCCGACTGTGGGTACAAGTGTGTTCTATCCAACCACATACACAGGAACAGGCTCTGCAAGAACATTCTCAGGATTTGGGTTTCCGCCTGATTTTGAAATGAGTATTTCTACAGGTGGTAGCGCCGCTGGTGACAACAATGGCCCCGAGATATTTGACAAATTGCGGGGAACTAGGGTTCGTCTTTTGACCCCAAGCACTGCCTCTGAATTCACTACATCAGAGTCAGTAACAATGCTTCAAGATGGCATCTCTGTTAGCGCAACAACAAACTCTTATATTAACGCCAGCGGATTTGCAAAAGTCTTGTATGGATTCAGACGTGCCCCATCGTTTTTTGATGAGGTTTGCTATACAGGGACGGGAGTAGCAAGGACTGTCAATCACAATTTAGGTGTAGCACCTGAGATGTTAATTGTAAAATATCGAAGTTCAACTGGCCCGTGGTACGTTTATGTCCCATCATTAGGAAATACATACCTTGCACTTAACGGAACAAACGCAATAACTTCTGCGCCATCTTTTTTATGGAACTCTACAGCCCCTACTTCAAGTGTTTTTTCTTTAGGTGACTTTTTCACAGTAAATGAAGCTACAGGAACATACGTTGCCTACCTATTTGCAACCTGCGCTGGCGTATCTAAAGTAGGTTCCTACACAGGCACAGGCGCTACACAAACAGTCAACTGCGGGTTTGCGGCTGGCGCACGTTGGGTTTTAATTAAGCGCACGGACAGTACTGGTGATTGGTATGTCTGGGACACTTCCCGTGGAATGGTATCTGGCACAGACCCATCATTGGCTCTCAACAGCACAGCGGCTGAAGTTAACGCCAACAGCGTTTACACAATCACCACAGGCTTCCAAATTGTCTCAACAGCGGCGGGTATAAACGCATCTGGCGGAACCTACATCTTCTTGGCTATAGCATAAGGAAAAATCATGGAAATTCGTGTACGAGCATCTGGCACAGTCATGTATGAGGGCGAGTTTCGCCAACTGCATTTTGGTTTGGGTTTGCCCAAGTTATTGACCGAAGAAGTCATCAACGAGTGGGGCGGTGACATTGTGTTTGAAGGCCCACAGGCTACAGGCGGCACAGTCTATCAATACTCAATGCGTTCAGGCGTACGTGAGATTGAAGGCAAGTGGTACACCAACTACATCCTCGGCCCAGTCTTCACCGACCGCGCCGCTGAAGGCGATCAGCCTGCCCAAACAGCCGCAGAGCAGGAAACTGCTTACAAGGCAATAAAAGACGCAGAGCAAGCCAAGTCTGTACGCACCTCACGTACCCAACTGCTCAAGGACTGCGACTGGACACAGATTGCCGACAGCACTGCGGATAAAACTGTGTGGGCTACATACCGCCAAGCTTTGCGTGATGTACCAACGCAGGCTGGTTTTCCTTGGACAATTGTGTGGCCTACTCAACCGGAGTAAGTAATGAGTCAAAAATACCCCGGCGGTTTTATTACCAAAACGCCAATAGTTCCCGGCGGCCCATTTCAAGACGGAGCGGCTTCTGGCATCTGGACAGTAGATCAGGCTATGCAATACACCAAGCAAGGCATCTGGCCCACGGCTGGGTTGCAAAGACCATTTGATGAAACGCGGATTTTTATTCCGTTCATATCAACAACTTACACCTTTAATCCGTATTTGTACAATTGGAATACAAATGCCATGACTGCGCTGACATCGCAAAGCGAGTTTTATCCCGCTGGCTCTGAAAATGCAAACGTCGTAATTGACCCAAACAAAAACATTTATGTATTTGGCCAAAGTTCGACCAATAGTTCTTCGTATAAAAATATGATGTATTTGGCGGCAGGTTCAACTTCGCCAAGTTATTACCGAGTTGACCCATTTACTTTTTCAACTTACGGTTCTTTCTTTTCGCAAATAACTTGGAACCCTACGCTGAATCTTATTCAGTGCCAAACTTACCCTCATTACAATATTGGTGGTACTCCATACACAGTTACTATTGATAGCACGGGTTCTTTTAGCACCTACTCAGGAGGTGCGGGTGGTTGGCAAAACCCCGGCAATGCGCTTCTAACAACCAAGAACACAAGCGGTACGGTGACATACGGTAGCTACATTGTTGCATCAGGAGACGACGATTCTTTAGCTAATAATTCTTATATTTGGAATGACCCCACACCTTGGACAACACCTGCATGGACTCAAAGTGCACAGATTAGAGGCAACCCCGCTCGTTCTTGGGTGACAGGATTTCCGTCTAGTAAAGCTCTTGTTAGTTGTTTTGAAAATACCTTCGTGTATGTTCCCGCATCAAACACTTTTACCAACGTCACTACTGCATTGGATAATGCTGGAGGCGTGTCTGAAGTTATTAACTTGGGTTTGGCGGGGATGTGGGAGGATGCGTTTTGTTGTTACACATACAACGCCATCAAAGTTGTTAAAGGCGACCCAAGTGGAACTATTTCTTGGTGTACGTCATTAACAAGTTTCTTCTCTGGTAGAAGTATTTACATGGCTTGGGGTGTTGGAACTACACTGTATGTGCTCTCCACCGATAACCCGATTGGGAGTTGGTACATAACTAAGTTTGAATTTACTACTGCTGGCGTTGCCACAAGAACAGACAGAACACTGCCAAGTATATCTGGTGGAAGAATTCCATCTGTGACAGGTCTTCAATATTTTTAGGAATCAAAATGGAAAATTGGAAAGTACCTC
>CAITID010000208.1 GCA_903892335.1 uncultured Actinomycetes bacterium | reverse complement strand
GAAGGTTGGTTTAAGACGGAGACGGAGTTGGCGTTGGAGTCGGAGTAGGCGTTGGAGTCGGCGCTGGAGCTGGCGCAGTTGAAGGCATAGTAATTGACACTGATTGAGCAGATGACACTGAACTTCCAATTGAATTGGTTGCCTTAACTGTAAAGGTGTAAGTAGCACCAGGAGTTAAGCCAGAGATATTTAAACTACCGCTACCTGATTGACTAATTGTATTAACTCGATTTCCAGGTGAAGAAGTAACTGCATATGAAGTAATTGCAGACCAGCCATCTAACTCTGGTGCTGCAAAAGAGACGGTAGCTGTATATGAATCAACGGCTACGACAGATGTGATGCTTGGTGCACCTGGGACTGTTTGAGTTGGAGCCGTTATAAACTCGGTGTCATAGCCGGAACCACTGCCAGAAAGATTAGTTACTGTAACTACGCAGACTAGATATTTGCCCTTAATTTGATCGATTACTTGCTTGGTTAAGGTTAAAGTGCTGGACCTACCCAGAATTGTTGGTAGTGGCGATGCATATGAACTATATGAACTGGTACCAAATCCCCACTCGTAACTTAATGAATCGTAGTTATATGAACTTGAACCTGTACATGTTGCTACAGAACCAACACTTGGTGTTGATCCATAAGTAATTCCGCTAATTGCGCTGCTGGCTGAATACGGAGATGAAGGAGTTGATATGTACTCATAATCATAGCCAATTGTTTGTCCACCACCGTTTACTCCGGTAGCAGAGCAGATTAAGTATTTATCAAATAATGATCTAAGTACCGCCTCAGATAAATAGAGTGATGATGAATTTGAAATCAAAGTTGATTTAGCTGGATCAAAAGAGTAACTAGATGAAGCTGAGTACCACGCATAGCTTGTGCTTTCTACTTCATTACTCCACGTTGCACCACCACAGACAAGAGATGTACCCAATTTTGCATAAGTAGAGTAGGAAGTTCCAGACATACCTGAAATTGTTGGATAAGTTGAAAGAGAAGGTTTGCTTGGAACAGTTACTGAAACACTAATTGGTAAATTAGCAGTTCGAGAACTTCCAGTAACTTCGCAGGTAAATGTTTGACCAGCATTACTTGCCGTTAACTGAATAGATTTAGATGTGACTCCTGTAGCGTTATATGGCGCAGTCCATTTGTATCTAATCTGAGTTGTATTCTCACTCCAAGTTCCAGTTTCACATGTAATGATTGATCCAACTCGGACGGATCCAGAAATTGAAGGTCGTACTGAATAAGAAGGTGCTGCTCGATTAACAGATGTGGCGGCCTGAGTCGCAACCGCTACACCAGATTTTATATCTTTAAGGAAATATGTAACGCGAGAAAAAATCGAAGGTCTACCTAAATCACACTCTCTCATTCCCCAACTAGTAACACCAATAATTACTTCAACGCCATCGACCACTGTCGTTAATGGTCCACCGGAATCACCATTACAAGCGCCGGCGTATATTCTCTCCGATTTAATGTATTGACCAGCAGCTAGCATCGTCGTTGACGAGTATCCCAATTTAGACATGCTCTTTTTTGCGGCGGCATCCTGGTTAGGAATCTTCGCAGTCCGAAGGAATGTTGCCTCTACACCGTTTTGATCCACGCCCCAGCCATATAGCGTGTAGTTCTTTAACTTATTAATTTTTGCATTCATTGCGGTAGTTGGTAAAGCAATTGGTGCGATGTTAGTTACCGGCGTAGTTAACTTAAGAATACCGATATCGTTCACAATTTTTTTTGCGCTATACCTTGGATTACGCCAAGCTGCATTTACCTCGAGTAATGGCACATCTTCATCGACTGTATTTGCACCCAGCTTTACAAAGTAAAAGCCCTGATCCATTACACAGTGGGCGGCTGTTAAAACTTTATCTGGATTAATTAAAGAGCCTGAGCAAATAAAAGTTGGTTCATAGTAACTTTCAGCCGATTCTGCGTACCAAATCTGTGCTACCCATGGCTTACTAATAGCTGCATCTGTTATCTCTGATCCGTTAACCACGGCTTTCGCTGGAATTGAAATAAGGCTTAGAGCAGAAAATGCAAGAACGAAGGAAAGTAAGATCCTTGCAAATACAGATCTTTTCTTCACATACATATTGTAATACCAGGGTATTAAAAAATGAACTTTCTGCTTTATTTACGTTTGAGTCTGCGAAGTGAGCGCTTAATTTCTCTTCGCTTTGCTCTCTCCGCCTTTACCGATGGTGAATCAAAGGTCCAACGCAGTAATGGAATGAAAGCAATTAAAGCTAGGAAACCGCCAAGGCTTTGCAGGAATAAACCATTATTGATACCACCGAGCATGGCACAACTATAACCAAGGTTTAAGATTTGCCTATGGCCGGTACTGATCGCAAATCTCATTTTCCATCGATAGAGAAAAAGCATGGCATGCCAATGCAACATTGGTTTAAGCAAATGGAAAAAGTTGCCGGCAAAAAGTATCCAGAGCAGATCGCTTTTTTAAGAGAAAATCATGGATTTAGCCAGGCTCATGCCAACGCCTTAGTTATGTATACCCGTGGATCCAAAAGCTCAAAAAGATTTAACTCATTTGATGACTTCTTAAAACCACTGGACGCGACTAAGCGAAAAACTGTGAAAGCAATCTTTAAAGCAGCGAAAGCAAAACATCCAAAGATGGAGATTGTCATCGCCTGGAATCAGCCAATGCTCAAATTAGGTGATGATTACATAATTGGTGTTTCAGTACTAAAGAATCATATTTTACTTGGTCCGTGGGGTGATAATGTAATTAAGAAATTTGCTGGTCGACTCGAAGATTACAAAACAAATAAAAAGACGATTCAAGTGCCTGTTGATTGGAAGATAGATGCCAAACTGCTGCAAGACATTGTTAAAAATCGAGTTAAAGAGCTTTAACTAAATCTTTACTACGGCATCAATTATCTCTTCGGGCGTTGCCCCCTCTTTAACTTCATAATCAACGTTGGTTGGAATTCCATTCTTTTGTGCAGTGGCTAGCAATGTCATTTGAGCTGCGATCTCTGTCATCCAAAATAATGAGCTAGGTCCTGCCCGATCAAAGATTCGCTGAGCTTCGGCTAATTGATTGTCATTAAATTTCTCGCGATCATTTTTATCATCATCTAATACCCGCAGTAGGTAATTCTTTATGTCCAAGGCGATCCCAGTGGCATCAGATGAAGATTCAAGGAGATCCTTTAACTCGGTGTCTAGGGTTTTCTTTCTCCTTTTCTTACGGTTTAAAAATAGGTAGATCAAAGAGAAGAAGAACAAGAATTCAAACATGGGCGCTCCTAGCTGTGGATATGGGATTAAGTTAGCAATTGCTACTGACAGTTGCGTGCTAATCACTACGGGCTCAAAAAAGTGGAGTATGGTCTGATTATGTTAAAGATCGCAGGCTCAATTTCCGGAATCGCTTTGGTTCTGGTCTATGTAATTGGATCTGGCATCTGGGTCAATACTGGTGATAATTGGTATAGAACTTTAAATGCTCCAAATTGGCAACCTCCTGATTTTATCTTCGGCGTAATCTGGCCATATAACTTTATAGTTTTAGGAGTGGCTGCAGTAAATGTTTCCCAGCAACTTTCTGCTGGTTGGGTGATTACTTACCTAAGTATCTTTGCTGCAAGTATCGCGTGTGCTTTAACTTGGGCCTATCAGTTTTATCGACCACATAATTTATCTGCCGCATCTGTTGCTTTAACCTTTGTTGCACTCCTAACAATTCCAATGCTGTTCATTGCATTTAGGTCATCAGTTGGAATTGGTCTGCTTCTAGTGCCATATCAACTTTGGGTAATAGCTGCGACAAGTATTAGTTGGGGCTACGCCAAGCTTAATTAATTACTTTCCTAGGCAGGTATTTAG
>CAITID010000207.1 GCA_903892335.1 uncultured Actinomycetes bacterium | reverse complement strand
TCGTGATTACTTGCGCACCGAAATCGGGGATGCGATGGAGGATTTGCTAATGAAATTAAAAGAATCTCAGGAAAAGAAGGATCCTAAGTAATTTAAGTAGTTACGCCAAGTCGCACGCCAACCAGGGATTTTGGTCTGATAATTACTTTATCTAAAATACTATTAAAATTAGCTAGCACGCTCTCATCTGAAAGAACCAATGGCGCACCAGCATCTCCGCCTTCACGCAGTTGAGCATTAAAGGCAACCTTCGCTAATAGCGGAACATCAGCTCCAACTAATTCACTCAAACGTTTAGCCGTCTCTTCGCCACCACCACTGCCAAAGATTGAAATTACTTCACCACACTTAGCGCAGTTGGTATCTGACATATTTTCAATTACGCCAATAACTGGTTGCTTCATTTGATGTGCGATCCGGCCAGCACGCTCTGCAACTTCAGCAGCTGCAATCTGCGGCGTGGTTACAACCAGAATTTCACTTGTAGGAATTAATTGAGCAAGTGAAATTGCGATATCACCAGTGCCTGGTGGTAAGTCAAGAAGAAGTAAATCAAGATCTCCCCAGTAAGCATCACTTAATAATTGTTCTAATACTCGGTGCAGTAATGGTCCGCGATAGGCAACTGGATCTGATCGCTCTGGTTTGAACATCTCCATTGAAACGACCTTTACGCCATAATTTTCAACTGGAATAAAGGTTTGATCAATCGCAGTTGGTCGCTGGCCCAAGATTCCCATTAATCTAGGAATTGAATGACCATAAACATCAGCATCTAAAATTCCAACTTTTAAGCCACGCTTTGCAGCTGCAACCGCTAAATTAACAGTTACTGATGATTTACCGACGCCACCTTTGCCTGATGCCACACCAAGCACTCGGGTTAATGAGTCTGGCTGAGCGAAGGGAATAAATTTTTCTCGCCCGCCTCGAATCAGCTTCTTAACATTATTTCGTTGCTCTTCACTCATCACACCGAACTCAATTTCAACGGACTTTACTTCAGTGATCGAAACTAAGGCAGCAGAAATATCAGCATGTAAGCGATCCTTCATTGGGCAACCAACAATAGTTAACAAGATTTTTAACTTTGCAACTCCATCAATAAATTCAACTTGATCAACCATGCCTAGCTCAGTTAATGGTTTATGAAGCTCTGGATCATTTACCGTTGCTAGCGCTGCAGTGATCTGCTCAATCATGCTCATAAGATATCTGGATCAATCTTAGGTACTGGCTTTTCATCGGCCTTATCCATCGCATCCCCAATAGTTTTTTTAATAAAGGTCTTTGGGTTTAAATCTTTAACCTGGAGGTCTTCAAAACCAGGTCCTAAATTACTTTTTAATTCATTCGTAGCCGATTGTGCAAGATTCTTTAATTTGTGGAGATAGCGGGCGGCATCTGCAGCAATTGTTGGCAAGCGATCTGGTCCCATAAGAATTAAACCAATTACCGCTAAACCTAACATTTCACCGCCACCGATATTAAACATTTACTTATTTCTTCGATGCTGCAAGAGTTACGGTTACTTCACGGGTAATCGCATTACGTTTGAATTTAATTTTTACTTGATCCCCTACGTTTTGACTACGAATTGCGACAATTAATTCATCTGAGCTCTGTATCTCTTTGCCATTAATTTCAATGATTAGATCTCCGGCCTTTAATCCAGCTTTGGCAGCTGGTCCGTTAGGAGTGATGCCATTTACCTCTGATGAAATCAATGCACCGGTTCCGGTGTATCTAGTATCAATTGCAATACCCATAATTGGATAGGTTGCTGAACCAGTTTTTATTAATTGCTCTGCGGTTTTCTTTGCTTGATTAATTGGAATTGCAAAACCTAAACCGATTGAACCAGATTGCCCGCCTGCTAATGAGCCAAGGGATGCGATTGCAGAGTTAACTCCAACAACGGCTCCTGTTCCATCTACTAATGGACCCCCAGAATTTCCTGGATTAATTGCAGCATCTGTTTGTAATGCATTAATAAATGAACTCTCGCCCGCTCCAGTGCCAGTAGTCACGGCGCGATTTTTGGCGCTTAGAATTCCAGAGGTAACAGTGCCAGCTAATCCAAGTGGTGATCCAATTGCAATGACTGCATCTCCAACTTGAGCTTTATCGCTATCGCCTAATTGCAATGATGGTGCGCCAGTTACATCTATTTTTAAGACTGCTAAATCATAAGAGCTATCTCGGCCAACAATTGTGGCGGTATATTTTTTGCCAGTTGATATTGCAACAGTTATTCGCCCGCGATTAGCTGCGGCTTCAACAACATGATTATTAGTTAAAATATAGCCATCACTACTTAGGAAAAAGCCAGAACCAGTACCAGAATCTCCACCAGCATCAACTGAAATTGAGACAACGCCGGGAATAACTCTTGATGCTAAATCTGCGATTGAGCCAGGTGCGCGTTCGATCGAATTCTCAGTGTTAACAAAATTTCCAGAGATATTAGATGAAGTAGTTCGTCCAATAGTGGCACCAATTCCACCAGCAAGTAAGGCAATCACAATTGAAACGATAATAAAGAATGAGTTGCTCTGTTTGCTTGGAAAAGTTTTTGCCGATGAGGCGTTAGCTGGGCGCCACCATGGTGTATCCGGAGCATCTGCCGGAGAGGGTAACTGGGAGCTCATCTACGTAAGTTTATTCGCAACTAAGATACCCGCGCCAATTGGAATTACTGATGAACTCCAACGGGCATCTTCTTTAATTACTTTAATCGCATCTCGACGAGAAATACTCTCAGGATCACGTTGTGTTGTGTCCGCTACCTTGCCACCACTTAATGCTTGGTCAACTACTAATAAGCCGCCTCGCTTTAATAAGCGGTGTGACTCTTGCACAACTTCAAAGAGATCCATGGCATCTCTAGTAATTAGAAGTTCATATGAATCATCAGCAAGTTTTCCAACTACATCAATTAAATTCCCAGTAATAATTCGATACTTAGTAACTGCAACATCCGCCTCTTCAAAGATGTTACGTGCAATTTTTGAATGCTCGCGTTCAGCGTCAATAGTTGTTAAAACACCATCACTGGCTAAACCTTGTAATACCCAAAGACCGCCAACACCTGAACTGGTGCCGATTTCAATAACTGATTTAGCACTAATTAATTGAGTAACGAATTTTAGAAAATTTCCAACTGCAGGCGATGGATCTTGTACTCCTATCTCCTCGCCATTTTTGCGCGCTAATTGCATGTAATAATCTTCTTGAACAAAAGTTTCGGCGAAGGCGCTCATGTCCCCGCGGGCAGGAATGAAGTTGTTCAAATTGAATCCAGCCAACCAATTAGTAAACGGGTTGCAAATCCTGTGCCACCTTTAATGTTCTCACCAGCATCAACTTCAGACCTGCCGGTGCCAGCGATATCAAAGTGCACCCATTTAC
>CAITID010000206.1 GCA_903892335.1 uncultured Actinomycetes bacterium | reverse complement strand
TGCAGCATTGTTCCCATGGCGCCATCAGCTACAACTACATGATTCTTTAGATAGTCTCGCAGCCCATTCATTTGGACAACTTTACCGTAATTAAATGATCAGGGCTTAAATCCAGATGATTTAGCCCCTTTGTATTGTTGCTATAACGCTAAACCTAGTAATGCATCTAACGTTCTTGCCAACTCCCCTGCATCATTTACTGATGATTCCTTCTCATCACTGACTAAAGAATGCTTGGCCCAAGTAAGAATTAAAGATAATGCTTCTGGTGAATCTAAATTGTTAGCTAAACAATCATTGATTCCACTGATCAACTGGGCTACTGGTTGAACCTCAGTTTTTGAAAGAGCTTGCCGAACAATCGCAACCTCTTCAATTGATTTTTTCAGTACAGAGTCACTCCATTCGCGGTAATTCTGATAGTGCTCAGACAGCAAAGCCCATCTAATAACCATGGGATCTACATTCTGCTCAATTAATTTTGAAACAAAAACTAAATTTCCCTTTGATTTACTCATTTTTTCTCCGGCTAAACCAACCATTGCCGTATGAACATAGAATCTCGCAAAATTTCTACCAGTTGCAGCTTTAACCAATGCAGAACTCATGAAATGGTGCGGAAATATTAAATCCTCACCTCCGCCTTGCAAATCCATGACGAATTCTGGGTGATCCATATCAAGATACTGGAGCGCAATTCCCGTGCACTCAACATGCCAACCAGGTCGCCCGTAGCCAAAAGGTGATTGCCATCCAGGTTCACTATTTTTGTTTGCTAACCATAACACCGGATCGAGTGGATGTTTTTTACCAACACGTTTTGGATCCCCACCACGTTCTGCAAAGATATCTATTGCGTACTTCTCTGAGATTTCCAGATTTGGCAGGAAGGTACCAACATCAAAATATAAATCGCCATTTATTTCATAAGTGAATCCGTTCACCTTTAATTTTCCAATAAAATCAATGATTAGTTCTATCGATTCCGTTACTTTTATAAAATCATTTGGCGGCTGAATACGTAAATGACTCATATCTTTCGCATAAAGCTGTACTTGCGACTGCGCTAGCACTTGCCAATCTGCACCGTCTCGATTTGCGCGTTCTAGTAGCGGATCGTCGATGTCCGTAATATTTTGCGTGTATTTAACATTTGAATGAGCCAATGTTAGATAACGATTTATTAAATCATAAGTTAGATATGTGGCTGCATGGCCTAAATGCGTTGCGTCATAAGGTGTAATACCGCATACATACATAGTGAAGAATCGATGAGGAGCAATTTCTACTAAACCATTCTTTGAATCAATTAGCTTTAACGGCATTAGTTTTGTTGACAATTCCGGCATCGCAACGCGTGGCCAACTGATCATTATCGAAGCCTACTTGTTAACTGCTTTAACTTTAACATTGCGTTAATTATACGGGTGGCCATGGAATAGCAGGTCTATCAGTTGCTGGCAATGGCAAGGAGGATTCTTTTGCTAACTGTTCTGCGCGCAATGTTATGGCCGCAATTTCCTCCGTGTTTAAATAATCACCTAATGCAGAGGTTAGATCGAACTTTATAATCTCCTTAATCAAAGATATCTCTGATTGGCTAAATGGAGAGCCAGCAAATTGCCACAAAACACTCCTTAACTTATCCTCAACATGAAAAGTCACACCATGATCACAACCTTGAATCTGAGCATTTTCAAGTATAAGAAGATGACCATATTTTCGATCGCCGTTGTTTATCAAAGCATCAAAGATTGCCATCTTTCGCAGATCTGGATGATCACTTTGTCCGATGTCAATCAAATTATCGGGTTGCGAATTGCTCTTCCACTCTTGCACCATGCCCAATCCATAAGGACCTTCGCGCAAAACCGTTCTTGGAACAATATTAAAATCAAATAATTCACTAAAGATATATGCAGCAACTTCACGATTTGCGAGTGATCCACTTGGAAAATCCCATAATGGACGCTCACCAGCTATTGGTTTATAAATGATTTTAAAATTCTCATCATCTATTAGGTGACCAAATAATGTTGCATTTGAGGCATCAACTAATCTGCCCGTAACTACTATTTCACTAGTTAGGAAAACGTCGTCCATTTTTACCTACGATAACCATTAGCTCTTGGACACAAATGACCATTGATATCAATTGGTAATCCACAGAATGGACAAACCCCTCGCCCACTTTCGATAAGTCGCTTAGCACGAACGCAAAATGCCGCAATTACTATTGGGTCAAGTAAAGCTATTAAAAGATCAGGACCATTATCCAAATCATCTAGAATAAGATCTTCTTGACCTGACACTCCTTGAAAGGTAATTTCAAACAAAGAGTTAATAATAGAAATGGCCACAATTCCCACGGTGAAATCAGATTCAAATGGCAGCTCAAGTGGATCCGGATCAATATGCGATTCAATTTCATTCTTAGATGAATCAAATGACTTGCTTCGCCTTAATTGGGTCAACATTTCATCGAATCTACTTACTAAAGCCCGAACCTGTTCCTTCTCAATTTTGAGGGTATTTAATCCCTCTGCAGATCGAACCTGAACATAAAATTCTCGCTCACCTGGTTGCCCGATTGTGCCAACAATAAATCTCTCAACCGTGCTGTGACGGTAAACAATTCTAGCCACGTCCACCACCCAAAATAAATGAACCGCTCCGTTTAAACAGAGATTTACTTCCTAGTGAGTTATTTAGTGAAACCACTGATTTAGAATCTGTGGAGTAATTGATAATGGATATTGATGCGGGGGCAACTGCGAAATTCTGAAACTTATTTAAAGGCAAATCTAAAGCTAGAGTTAGTGCCATTTTTATAACGTCACCATGTGAAACCAACAATATTGGTCCTTGAGAGTTAGCAAGTGAGGTAAGCAGATCCTTCACTCGTTTTCGCATGGACAAAAAGCTCTCACCTTTGGGAAAAGTGAACTCTGCTGGTTGATTTTGGATCAATGACCATTCTTTTTTGGAGCTCAATTGTTTTAGATATTTACCGCTCCAACTTCCATAATCCATCTCAATTAAAGCATCACTTAAGTGGACTGGTTTATCAGTTAGATGTCTAAGTAATGGCTCTATCGTCTGTTGACAACGATTTATTGGTGAAGAGTAGATGACTTCAAAATCTATTTTGGATAGCACCTTTGATACTTTGCGTGCATCTTTAAATCCCTTAGAAGTTAGATTGACCGAGTTATCTCTACCCGCCAGAATCCCCTTAAGGTTCGCCTCAGATTCGGCGTGACGCAGCAAGTAAATCAAAGGCATTTGGCAAGGTTACCGATCTTTAGATGCTGGTGTTGATAATGTGCC
>CAITID010000205.1 GCA_903892335.1 uncultured Actinomycetes bacterium | reverse complement strand
TTGATGGTCGATGGCGCACTTCATTCACGCTACGCCTAATTACTTTCTAATACTTACAAACTCCGGCGTTAACTCATCGATATTTCGCGCACCCATTAACTTCATTGCAGTTTCCATTTCAAAGCGCAATGTATCCACTACCTTCTGCACGCCTTCTCTACCTGCTGCCATAGCGCCATATAGATAGGCACGGCCAATTAAGACCGCATCTGCGCCTAGTGCAATTGATGCTAGAACATCGGCGCCGCTCATGATTGCGCCATCTAAATAGATTTGAGTTCCTTTACCCTTTTTGCCAACAGCCTTGCGAACCTGCGGCAAGATCTCAAGTGGCACAACTGATTTATCTAGTTGGCGCCCGCCATGATTAGAAATAATAATTGCATCAACGCCAATTTTGGCTAGTGCCTTTGCATCCTCAACGGTTTGGATGCCTTTAATAATCAATTTACCCTTCCAAACTGAACGCAGCCATTTAACATCAGCGAAGGTAACAGCTGGATCAAAAACAGTTGCAGCAATTTCAGATAGAGGCTTGTTAAAGTTTCTAAAAGTTGCAAATTCGAGTGGGGCAGTAGTCAACAAATTAGCCCACCATTTAGGCTTCAGTGCCATATCAAAGAAAGTCTTAAAGGTAATTTTTGGTGGAACTGTTAAGCCATTTCGAATATCCCGCCACTTGATGCCACCAACTGCGGTGTCAACGGTAAGAATTAAGCCCTCAAAGCCAGCCTCTTTTGCGCCATAAATAAATTGTAAAGATTGTGAGCGATCACGCCATAAATAAAGTTGGAACCAACGACGAACACCAGGTACTTGATCTGCTATCTCCTGTGAAGAGGTAGTTCCCATAGTTGATAGTGAGTAAATCAAATCATTTTCTTCACAAACCTGCGCCACCATTGGCTCGCCCTCATAATTCATCATTCGGGTGTAGCCAGTTGGGGCAAAAATAATAGGCAGTGCGCTGTTCTTTCCGGCAATTTTTGTAGTTAAATCAATTTTGGAAACATCACGCAATACGCGAGCATGAAACTCTACTTTTGAAAAAGTTTCTGCAGATCTTTGGTAGGAAAGCTCATCATTTGCACCCCCATCAACATAATCAAAGACCGCTTTAGGAACTCTTTTTCTGGCAAGTAAGCGAAGCTCCTGCAAGTTAACTGCGCGCTTTAGTTTGCGGTCTTCAAGTGGAAATTTTGGAAGTGACCAGCCAAGTAGTGGCTTTATGTTTTTCCATCTAGGAAATTGTCTCTTCATTAGATAAGTCTAAGCGAGGTGATCTCTTTTGGCCCAATCCCACAGCAGCCACCAATGATTTCGGCGCCCAGATTTATCCATTCTTTAACGAGCGAGTCGGCAAAGCCAATTTCAGTTGTGCCAATCCAAACCTTATTGATTGCATCCCATTTACGTCCAGAGTTTGGATAGACCACATATGGAACTGAAGAGGACGCACTCGATAGTAAGTTACTAATTAATTCTGGTGCGGTGCAGTTAAT
>CAITID010000204.1 GCA_903892335.1 uncultured Actinomycetes bacterium | reverse complement strand
TCGTTGAATTACTTCATAGCCAATATAAGTTGTAAGAACTGCTTGACCAGCTTGTGCAAAGTTAACAACTCGAGTTGAGCGCCAAACTAAAACTAATGCAATAGACATCAGTGCATAAATTGCACCTGAAGAAAGTGAGGTTAAGACTGCGGTAATGAACTGCATTATTTATCTCTCCTCATCTTAAAATCCCAAGTAAGCAGCGCGCACTGCCGGATCATTTAGCAGGGTCTGCGCGTTATCTACGGCAACTACTGAACCTAAATTTAGAACAACGCCAATATCTGCAATCTTTAATGCACCCATCGCATTTTGCTCAACCAGAACAACTGTTAAACCCATATCAGTTGATAATGTTTTAATTGTTTGAAAAATCTGCTCAATTATTAATGGTGCTAAGCCTAAGGATGGTTCATCTAACAAAAGTAATTTAGGTCTAGCAACTAATGCGCGACCAATTGCTAGCATCTGCCTCTCACCACCGGATAAGGAACCGGCGCTTTGCTGCAAGCGCTCTCCTAATCTTGGAAATAAATCAATCACCTCTTGCGTAGCTTTTGCGACATCTTTTTTATCTCTTTGCCACAAGCCAGCCAAAGCTAGATTGTCTTTAACTGATAACTCAGCGATTACAGATTTGCCATCAGAGACATGCATAATTCCACTGCGCGCTAAGTTTTCTGGCCGTGCGTTTAAAATTGATTTACCATTCCAGCTAGCACTACCGTTTTTTACATCCTTTAAGCCAGATAAAGCTCGAAGTAAGGTGGTCTTACCAGCACCGTTTGAGCCAATAATTGCAGTTAGCTTTCCTCTTGGCGCAATGAAGGAGAGATTATCGATGGCTCGAATTGCACCGTGATCAACAGTTAAGTTGTTAACAATTAAGCCGTTCAATTGTTTACTCCTAGATAGGCAGCGATTACCGCTGGATCATTGCGCACTGTTTCAACACTTCCACTTGAAATTACCTCACCAAAATTTAAGACGTAGAGTCGATCACAAACTGACATCACAACATCCATATGGTGCTCAACTAAGAGCACTGAACAATTAGAGGCAAGGTTATGAATTAAGCCATTCATCCACTCAATATCTTGGGCGCCTAGGCCACCTGCTGGCTCATCTAATAGGAGAATCTTTGGTTCACTAACTAATGCCCGCGCGATCGCAACACGTTTAGTTACTGGGTAAGGAAGTGAATCTGCTCTGCGATTTGCAATCCCTGATGCATAAACTCGCTCAAGTGCGGTCATTGCCTGATCGCGAAGGCGTTTTTCATCACGGCCACCTAAACCTAGCGCGCTGCTGATTAGCCCACTCTTTGCAGATTTACTTGCACCGATCATCACATTTTCTAAAACTGTTAGCTCTGGAAATAAGCCAACACCTTGAAGTGTGCGAGCGATTCCTAAATCAATTAATTGATGGGGTTTTGGCCATTTATGGCTCTTGCCATTTATCTCTAGTTCACCGCTATCGACCCCGACGATGCCACTTAGTGCGTTAAACAAAGTTGTTTTACCGGCGCCATTAGGACCAATTAATCCAACTACCTCGTTGATGTGTAGATCTAAGTAAACATCAGAGAGCGCTTTTAATCCGCCAAATGAGACAGAGAGATTT
>CAITID010000203.1 GCA_903892335.1 uncultured Actinomycetes bacterium | reverse complement strand
TCTGCGACCAGCCTCAGTCAATTGCGAAGGTGATCTGTGAACATTTGCTCCAAAAACTTCCATCATCAAGCGGCGATAAGGTTTTGCATCATATGAACCGCCTACTTGCCAAACTTCACACTCTAAATCAAATAATGAACAGGCAAATGCCAACGCAGTTCCCCATTGACCAGCGCCCGTTTCAGTTGTTATCTTCTTAATTCCAGCCTTTTTATTGTAATAAGCCTGTGGCACAGAAGTATTAGTTTTATGAGAGCCAGCAGGTGAGACACCTTCGTACTTGTAATAAATTCGAGCAGGTGTGTCTAACAACTTCTCTAATCGACGAGCTCTAAATAGTGGAGATGGTCGCCATGTTCGATATACATCTAAAACTTCACCTGGAATATCAATGTAAGACTCAGTTGATACCTCTTGCAAAATAAGATCCATTGGAAATAACGGGGCAAGATCTGCTGGACCAACTGGTTGATGTGTTCCAGGGTGCAGTGGTGGTGGCGGTGGTGATGGTAGATCAGGAATGATGTTGTACCACTGGGTCGGCATTTCACTTTCATCAAGAGTTATTTTGGTAAAACTCTTTGCATCTTTACTTAGTGCCATTGCGATCTCCCAGCTAAATATTGGCCTTCTCTGATGAGTGGATATTAACCAGAAAGATGTTCAAAGCGGAAGTCTTTTTCTGGAGGTATCAAAAAAGTTATAGATGTGAGAAATTCGGACTACTTTTTCCGCTCATTTAAGGTTCGAATTGTGGAAATAACCAATAGGTAAATAGGAAAAGCAATCAGTACCGCTTGGGCCAGCATCTGAGGCTGCGAACTCAGATTCTCGCCATAATTCCAGGACAAATAAGTCAGACTAAACAGATAAATGATCGCAAGTGGCAAAGTTACTGATCTTAAATGCTTAACCTTTGTTAGATGGGGAACTTTAAAGTTTGTAAGTGATAGTAAAGCAAAACCAATAGTAAATATTAAAACTTGAGTCTGGGATGTATTTAGCAGAATAAATGATGGAATGACTAAGTTCCAAGAGGCTGGAAATCCATTAAACCAAAAATCATCAGTTTCTTGATCGCACCGGGCAAACCACAATGCTGAGGTCATTAATATCAATGTTATAAGTACGGCCTCAAAATTATTTGGCAGTAAATTCGTGGTCGCTAAGAATGCAACAGGCACGATGACGCAAGTTACGTAATCAACTACTAGATCTAGAACGTTTCCATCAATTTTTAGGACATGAATCTCAACATCAATTCGTCTGGCAATCGGACCATCGATACCATCAATTACCTGACAAAGTAGGAGCCAAAGTAATCCGTCACGAATTCGTCCATCAAATACTGCTTGCAATGCAATCATTGCAAAAATAACTCCGCTGGCCGTGAATATATGCAGCGCCCAGCCGGCACGCTTTAAACCCTTATTATTTAGATCATTCATATAACCACTACGTAAAACTCAACTCTCATGAGATTAAAGTAGGTTAGAGTTGCGCTATGGATCAAATCGCCACGTTATCTGCATTAACTTTCGGCGCTCAAGCATTTGTCACCCTTTTCGTAATCCTGGATCCGCCAGGTGCGACACCGATATTTCTTGGCTTAACGGCTGGTGAGAGTGAGAAGCGCAAGCGTCGGATGGCATGGCAGGGTGCGTTTATCTCACTTTTGGTGATCATTTCCTTTGCCATATTTGGCAATCTTCTACTCGGTTACTTAAATATTTCTTTTGCCTCTCTACAAGGAGCTGGTGGTTTGCTCTTGTTAATTACCGCACTTGGTTTACTTACTGGGTACGCACCGGAGGAAAAACCTGGCACTAGTAAAAATGTTGCGTTGGTGCCACTTGGTACACCTTTACTTGCAGGACCTGGCGCGATCGTTACGACGATGCTCTTCGTACAGAATGCCGAAAATTGGGGTCAAGTTAGTGCATTGTTTATTGCCATTATTGTGGTTCATATTTTAATTGGACTCACCTTGATGTATTCAACCAAGATCCTAAAGGTAATCAAAGATGCTGGCGTTGATTTAGTAGCAAAAATAGCGGGTTTACTTCTTGCTGCAATTGCAGTGGAAATGATTGTTGCATCAATTAAAGCGTACTTTCTCTAACTCATTGTCAGTTGCTTGAAATAAGATCCACAAGTGAGCATCGAATTAAGTCAAAGTACCTTCGTTATAGTTGATTTAGAAACAACTGGACCATCTCCTAAGAGTGGAAGCGCCATTACTGAAATCGGCGCAATTAAAGTTAAAGGCGGTGTGCTGCAAGGCATTTTTGAAAGTTTCGTTAATCCCCTGCTACCAATCCCGCAATACATAACCGATCTGACGGGGATAACTGATTTAATGCTGGCGAATGCGCCAATTATTGATGAAGCCTTGCCATTATTTTTTGATTTCGTTGGAAATCATGAAGAGATAATCTTGGTTGCCCATAATGCACCCTTTGATCTCTCCTTTTTAAAGAGCGCAGCTGAAGCGATTGATCTGCCATGGCCAAATTACAAGACACTTGATACCGTCACAATTGCAAGACAGGTGCTCTCATTAGATGAGGTGCCCAATTGTAAATTATCGACCTTGGCACAATTTTTTGGCACCGACGTTGACCCAAATCATCGCGCCTTAGATGATGCCAAGGCGACAACTGAGGTACTGCATGGGCTTCTAGAAAGATTGGGCAGTATGAATATAAATACAGAGGAAAAGTTATTTGATTTTGCAAAAAATGCTAAACGAATTCAAAACAAGAAGTTCTACGGCCAGCCCTCTATCTAGCGCTGGCAACCTCATTACTTAATTCAATCCATTTTTTTAACACTGAAGTTGCAGCGCCCGAATCCACCGCCTGGCTTGCAAGCACATAAGCATTAGCAATTTGAGTTTGAAGAGGTAAGTGAAAATCCGCCTTAAAAGCAGCGATTGCGAAGGCGGCGTTTAATACAACTGCATCGCGAGGTGCCCCAGACTCTCCGGCGAATATCTGATTTGTGATCTCTGCATTAAATTGCGGATCTCCCCCAATTAACTCTGAGATTGCCGAAGTTGGTATACCCAATTCAGCGGGATCAAATTTTTCCATTCGAATACCATCACTTGTAACCTGATAAACAGTGCTGGTGCCCGAAAGTGAAATTTCATCTAAGCCATCATCACCCCGGAAAACAAAACCTTCTTTTCCTTGACTTGCCAATACTTGTGAAATTAATGGCAGTAATTCACTTTTTGCCACACCAATGGCTGCAGCTTTTGGTTTGGCTGGATTAGAAAGTGGGCCCAAAATGTTAAAAACTGTTGGTATGCCTAACTCTTTGCGGGCAACGGCGGCATGTTTCATGGATGAGTGAAACATTGGCGCAAAACAGAAACCAATTCCAATTTTTGCCACAATTTTTTCAACCTCTGGGCCAGTTAGATCGATGCGAACTCCGAGTGCTTCTAATAAATCAGCTGAGCCAGATTTTGATGAGGCAGCGCGGTTGCCATGTTTTACGACGCGAGCTCCAGCTGCGTTTGTAATAATCGCAGCCGTTGTTGAAATATTTATGGTGTTAGCACCATCTCCGCCTGTACCAACAGTGTCAACTGCTCGCTCGGAGATATTAATTGATGATGATTTCTGTAGCATCTGATCGACTAATGCCATTACCTCAGTTGCTGTTTCACCCTTCTCCTTTAAGCCCAGGAGAAAATGTTTAATCTGAGCAACATCTGCTTTGCCATCTAATATTTGGCCCATCGCCCAAGTAACTTCTGAATTACTTAAATCAACTCCGCTGGCGAGCGCGGTGAAGATCTCCTCCCATCTCATGTAACTTAATTCGCTGTTGCGTTAGCAGTACTAGCAGAGTTATCAGAACCGATTTCAAATAAGGCGGCACATTTTTTTGCCAAAGTAAAAGGATCTATCGGGTGGGTTACAACCGCTTCAGCCCGTGACCAAGTTGCAAGCCAGTTATCTTGCAGGCGACCTGTAATCAAAAGAACTGGTGGGCAGTTAAAAAGTTCATCCTTTAATTGTCGGGCAACTCCCATGCCGCCCTCAGGTACTGCTTCACCATCTAATATAAATAAATCAACCTTTTTCTTACTGTCCACATGCAATCGCAAAGCGCTGGCAGTGGCAAACTCTTTTATTTCCCCGATACTGATCTGCTCAGAGATCGACTTTCCTAGGGCCAACCTCACGCTATCTCTGACAGTTGAATCATCAGAGTAGAGGGCGATAGTTATCGATTTCGCAGAGTTCATGAGGGCAATCCTACCTTTTTAGGGATCTCTCTTTTGGGTGATCAGTTTCACCCAGAGTTAAAGGCTTTGGGGCGGCCTACGATTGAGCCAAAGCGAAGTATTTCGGGAATAATCACCCATATGACCACATACGCCGGCACTGTAAATCGGGTTAATCGCCCGAATCTAGTAGCGGTTGGAACGATTGTTTGGCTTGCATCTGAATTAATGTTTTTTGCTGCACTCTTTGCAATGTATTTCACTACAAGAGCTGTGCAAGGACCGGCGGTCTGGCTTGAATCAACCCAGATTTTAAATATTCCCTTCGCTGCTGCCAACACCACGATATTAGTTCTCTCATCCATTACATGTCAGTTTGGCGTATTTGCCGCTGAGCGCTTTCAAGCCCGTCGCACCGGCACCTTGCTTGAAGTTTCTAAGTGGGGAATGCGTGAATGGTTTGCACTTACCTTCATTATGGGATCAGTTTTTATTGGCGGACAAGTTTATGAATACGCGCACTTAGTGGGTGAGAATTTAACGCTCTCATCTAACGCTTATGGATCTGTTTTTTACATGACTACCGGTTTTCACGGCTTACACGTTACCGGTGGCTTGATCGCATTTTTAGTAGTTTTAATCAGAGTATTTCGAGCACAAAAATTTGGCCATAATCAAGCTACAACTGCAATCGTGGTTTCCTATTACTGGCACTTCGTCGACATCGTGTGGATCGCACTTTTTTCTGCGATCTATCTAATTAAATAGGTATATCTGTGAAATATTTATCAAAGTATCGTCGCCATAAGTTTGCTACACCTTTGCTTTTATTAATTGCCTTAGCATCCATAGGTTTCACATTTTCAGCCGCCACTGCCGCTCCTGCGAAATCAGAGTTATCAGCATCTGAAAAATCTACTTTGATCGCTGAAGGCAAAGAGATATTTTTAAAGGGTTGCTCTTCCTGTCATGGTTTAAATGGTGAAGGTGCATCAGTTGCGCCATCATTAATTGGCGTTGGCGCAGCTTCAGTTGATTTTCAAGTTGGAACTGGACGCATGCCAATGGCTGATATGAGTCAACAAGCCATGCGAAAGGCACCGCTTTATACAGAAGAGGAAACTGCTGCACTCGCTGCATATGTTGCTTCATTAGCGCCAGGACCAGCTTCAATTACTAATGAGGAGATTACTTGGGAGCGCGATGGAAATACTGCAGAAGGTGGCGAGCTATTTAGAACCAACTGCGCGATGTGTCATAACTTTGCTGGCCAAGGTGGCGCTTTAACTCAAGGAAAGTACGCACCTACTTTGATGGGTGTAGAACCAAAACATATTTATGAAGCGATGATTACAGGCCCACAAGCAATGCCAGTTTTCTCTGATAAAACAATTACACCAGAGGAAAAATTATCAATTATTAAGTGGATCAAAGCAGCCGAGTCAGAGCCAAATTTAGGTGGAGCATCCCTTGGTCGAGTTGGGCCAGTGACTGAAGGCTTACTTGTTTGGACATTCGGTCTTGGCTTATTGGTTGCGATCGCTGTTTGGCTTACAGTGAAGGCTAGATAGGGAATTTCTAGATGAGTAATGAACTAACGCCACTTTCAGATCCGGGATTGCCGGCGCATGTGCACCGTAAAGCAGATACTGATCCAGTTGCTGAAAAGCGCGCTGAACAACAGGTAGCGGTACTTTTTGCAACCTCTGCATTTGGCACGATTTTGTTTATTTACTCCTACCTTTTTATTGATACCAAGCAATTTATCTTCCTACCTATTTTAGGAAACACTAATGCCCACCAATTAGGCCTAGGTATGGGACTTGCAATTGCATTACTAGGTATTGGATTTGGCGCAGTCCATTGGGCCAAAACTTTAATGTCAGATACAGAAGTAATCGCAGAGCGTCATGAAATGCGATCAGAGGAATCAGATCGAAAAGATTTTGTTACAACTGTTAAGGAAAGATCAGAGGTTGCAGGTCTTGGTCGCCGCTCATTAATAAAGCGAACTCTTGCATTATCAGTTGGCTTAGTAGGACTTTCCCCAATTCTTCTTCTTGGTGATCTTGGCCCACTTCCTGGAAAAGCACTTGAAACAACCTCATGGCGACGTGGCACTCGCTTAGTAACTGATCCAGGTGATCGACCAATTAAGGCTTCAGATTTAGAAGTTGGCGCAGTCGCGCAAGTTCTTCCAGAGTTACGTCCTGGACAAAAACGTACTTTAGAAGATATCGGCAAAGATGCTGTTCTATTAATCAGATTGCGGCCAGCAGAATTTCAGTTAGATGCCGAAAGATTGTCTTGGACGCATGAAGGCATAATTGCCTTTTCTAAGATCTGCTCCCACATGGGATGCGCAGTAGCTTTGTATGAACAAACTACCAAACATTTACTTTGTCCATGCCATCAATCAACCTTTGATGTGACCAGGGCAGCAATGGTTATTTTTGGACCATCTGCTCGACCACTGCCACAACTTGCAATCACTATCGATGCCGATGGATATTTGATTGCGCAGCAACCATTTAATGAATCAGTCGGACCAAGCTACTGGGAGAGATCATCATGAGTGCACGTGAG
>CAITID010000202.1 GCA_903892335.1 uncultured Actinomycetes bacterium | reverse complement strand
GGTGGAGTTTGTGTAATCAAAGTTGGAGCACATACTGAGGTTGAGTTAAAAGAGAAGAAGCATCGTTTAGAAGATGCTATCTCTGCAACTCGCGCCGCAGTTGAAGAAGGAATTGTTGTTGGTGGTGGCGCTGCATTAGTTCATGCGGCATCAGTACTAGAAAATGATTTAGGTTTTGAAGGAGATCGAGCAGTTGGTGTTCGTCTAGTGCGTAAAGCATGCGATGAACCACTTCGCTGGATCGCCGAAAACGCTGGTCAAGAGGGTTATGTTGTTGTCTCAAAGGTTCGCACCATGAAACCTAATGAGGGTTACAACGCTTACTCAGATCAATACACCGATCTTGTAAAAGAGGGCGTAATTGATCCAGTTAAAGTAACTCGCTCTGCGCTGGCTAATGCTGCTTCAATTGCAGCAATGTTTATTACAACTGAAGCACTGGTATTTGAAACACCAGAGGATAAGAAAGAGGAAGCCACCGGACATGGTCACTCACATGGCGCAGGCGGACACTCTCACTAATTAGTGAAGCATTCAAAAGTAATACTAGGCTTTGATTCTATGAAAGCCACCGCTCGATCAGCAGTTAATACGCTGTCGATAGATTGCGGTGGCACTGGAATCAAAGCCTCAGTGCTTTCTAGCACCGGTAAAGTTTTAATTGAGTTCCCTTATTTAAAAACCCCTTATCCACTCTCACCCAATCGATTGATCTCAATTATTGAGGGCTTTATTAAGGTCGGCCCGAAAATAAATCGAGTAACAGTTGGATTGCCCGGCATGATCCGCGATGGCAAGGTCGTTGTTATTCCTCATTACATAAATGCGGGTGGGCCAAGGACTGCAGTTGATCAAGGGCTTAAAAATAAGTGGTTTGGCTTTGATATGCAGCAAGCTCTGCAAAAGAAATTAAAATTGCCGGTAATTGTTTTAAATGATGCCGAGGTTCATGGCGCAGCGGTAATAACTGGCAAAGGCTTAGAGACTGTCTTTACCTTTGGTACCGGCCTTGGCTCAGCTATTTTTAATAATGGCCAATTAGCAACTCATCTAGAAATTTCACACACCACAATTCGAGTTGGTAAAACTATTGATGCCTGGATTGGTGAACAAACCCGTAAGCGGATGGGTAATCAATTATGGTCTCGCCGAGTAAAGAGTTTGATTCAAGAGCTTTACCCAATGATTGTTTGGGATAAGTTGTATATCGGCGGCGGTAATGCCCAGCGCATTAGTAAAAGTGCGCTGAAAAGCTTTGATTACAAAGTTCTAATTATTCCAAATAGCGCAGGGGTTGCTGGCGGTGTTAAGGCTTGGGATTTAAGAGGCTAAGCCAGGATTAAATTTGCGCACGGATAGTAGTTCTGCGCGCTCTTCCTCGCTAGTGCCGCCCCAAATTCCAAACGGCTCTTGGATATCTAATGCATGCTTTAAACACTCTTTAATTACTGGGCACTGATTACAAATTGCTTTTGCATTTTTAATTCGATTTTTGCGTGATGGACC
>CAITID010000201.1 GCA_903892335.1 uncultured Actinomycetes bacterium | reverse complement strand
GAACCTTTGCGTCATACATCAGGGCTCTTATTATTTCTATTCTTTGCTGTATTCCCACCGGCAAATTTTCAATAAGTGCATCTGGATCAATTTCAAATTTAAACTCGTCTGCAATTTCTTTGATCCGCACCTTTGCTTGATCAAGCGTTAACTTACCTCGTTTGCTAACTTCATGTCCTAAAACAATATTTTCGGCAACTGTAAAAACTGGAACTAACATGAAGTGTTGATGCACCATTCCAATTCCATGCTTCAGTGCGTCGGCTGGCGAATTGATTACTACTTCATTTCCATCAATAAGAATTTTTCCAGAGTCAGCTTCCTGCAATCCGTAAACGATATTCATCAACGTGGATTTTCCGGCACCGTTCTCGCCAAGAATTGCGAGTATCTCCCCGTTAGCTACTGACAGGTCAATAGAATCATTAGCTACTAATGTACCAAATTTCTTGGTAACACCCTTCAGTTCTAATGACATATGCCTCCGATATAAATGATTCTTAAATTAAAACTGGGTGAGTTAAACTTCTAACTCACCCAGCGATACTACATATCGATCAATTTGATTTGATCAATTACTTTGCAGGTACCCATCCGTTAGCAATATCTTTTGCCAACTCAGCTACCTCTTTTTGAAGAGATGCAGGAATACCGGTCTTGTATTTTCCGTAAAGAGGGGAAAGTCCAACACCCTTATTCTTTAGAGTTCCAACGTAAGGAGTGTTAGTAAATTTGCCATCATAGGCATCTTTAATAACTGATTGAACTCCTTCACTCAAGCCTTTCAGCACAGAGATCATTACTACTGAATCGTATTTTGGAGCTGCTAAATGTGCATCAGCATCGACCCAAAGCGCAATAGATTTCTTTGTGCTCAGTGAGTTTTCGACAGTTCCTACAACAAGAGCTCCACCGACAGGGAAAATAATGTCAGCTTTTTGTCCCTCAAAGGCAACTGAAAGCTCTTTTGCTTTAACTTGATCAGCAAAATTTCCAACAAATGTTCCTTCACTTGGCTTTGCTGGATTCCAACCAAGTACTTTTACATTCTTGCTCTTCACATCGTTGTAATACTGAACGCCTTTGGCAAAGCCATCCATGAAAATAGTTACAGGTGGGATTGGTGCGCCACCGTATGTAGCGACGACTCCAGTTTTTGAGTAACCAGCAGCCATGTAACCAGCAAGGAATGAATTCTCGTTGGTATTGAAGTTTAGGCCTTTAAGATTAGCTCCACCGGAAGCACCGTCAACCATTGCGTACTTAATTCCTGGATTTGCTGCTGCAGATTTTTTAACCGCATCTTCAAGTAGGTAGCCGATGCCGAAAATCAATGTGCACTTCTTGTCCACGAATTTCTTTAGGTTTGCATCGTATGAAGTTCCGGCAGGCAAGTATTCAATTGAAGAAGCCCATCCTTTTTTCTTTGCAATTTTTGCACCTTCATAAGAAAGTTGGTTGAATGATTTGTCGTTGATGCCACCAGTATCTAGTGCAACGCAAACTTTTTGCTTAGTTGCTGCTTGTGCAGTTGGTGCAACAGCAACGCCAGCAACAAGTGTTGATGCGGCGATGATGCTTAAAACGCGTAGTTTCTTGCTCAATTGGCCCTCCTAGGTAGGGTTGTAGGTTGTTGCTGAACCTTATATG
>CAITID010000200.1 GCA_903892335.1 uncultured Actinomycetes bacterium | reverse complement strand
ATTAACTTAGTGTGAACATTGCGATGGCATGATCTAGCAATTTGCATTGGTGGGCGCTTTCCTGCCCAGATTTCAACTAACCCTACGACAAAGGCCTTGCTCCAGCTTTCCACATTTGGCAGATCACTTAACGGTGAAGGTTGCCGGCCGAAAATGGGATCAGTACTGGCATCGGCAATACTTGAATCACAGGTCGGCACCAAGTACAACTTTCGAGTTAATTCAGGGATGGGCATAAGCACATCTGGATGCAGATCAAGAGTTGGGTGAACAAACTCCAGATTAACTAGATCGGTAATAATTGCGCCTTCATTGAAGTGCAGCTGAATATTTATCGGATATGTAAGTGACATGGCGCAACTATCGGCGCTGCTACCTTTTGAAAAATCATCCGATCGGATGAGTCGCCTGACTTACTGGCTAAGCCAGTCTGCTCTTATGAAAATCAAAGATTTAGAGGTACTAAAGAATTCAAGATTAGCGATGGGACTTTCCTTGTTTCTAATCGCAGCCCTGGCTGCCACTTTAATTGCAAAAGAGGCAAATCGAACTGTTTATGTTTGGGCTAGTGCAAGTGAATTAGCGCCCGGCAATCTAATTACAGAATCAGATATCAAAGCAACCTCTGTTCTGTTGCCAGAGTCTGCAAAAAATTACTTATCCGCATCTGCGCAAATAGTTGGATCTGTGGTGCAACATCGAATCTCAACGGGGGATCTAATTCCAATTGCAGCTATCGCAACAGTTTTGCCAGGAGCGGGTCAGTTAGAGCTAAAGGCAGTGCCGCTAACCATCGAATCAACTGATTTACCAATGGGATTAAGTAGAGGTGAAATTGTAGATATATATGCGATTCCAACTTCAGGCCAGGTGAGCATTACCGAATCAATTTTAGTTAGTGAAGGGGTAACTGTTAGTGCGGTGGCTGCGCAGAACAACTCTGGCAAGGCAAGTGTGGTGATTTCACTGCCACAATCATTAGTTCTCACAGTTCTAACCCATCTTTCAAATAGCAGGCTAATAATTGTCCGCAGCAATTATTAAAAAGAAATCTGGTCGATCCTTTGTCACTGCGATCATAAACAGTGAGAGTGAAGCCGAAGTTGCAAATCTACTCTACTCACATGGCAATAACATTATTTTTCGAGCCCTCTCATTCACAGCACTAAGTGATTACTTAATTGAACATGGTGATGATGAGGAGTTAACCATCATCTATTCATCGGATTTAGTAAATAAAGAGCAACTGGCACAGAGTCGTAAAAAATTTGCAAAGATTCGATTCATTTTAGTATCTCAAGAAAAGTTTGATCCAGCGGAGTTGATTTCAAGTATTTCAGAATCTTCTCGCAAGCCAATGATTCGCCAGAAAATGCGAATGAAAAATCTAATTTCTGTTATTGGGGCGCCGGGCTCACCAGGTGTGACCACAATTTCAAATCAAATTGCGGCCAGGTTTAGTGGCGCCCATGTAATTGCAGTTAAATCAGATCAGTATCGTCCGCTAATCTCTGATGTAAACAAGTTATATGAGATCGAAAAATTTGAATTCTTGGATAAATTAGATAACGCGCAGCAGTACTTTATGGATGCCGGTTCTACAAAAGCACTAACTTCGACCATAACTGACCGCCGTCTTAGTGGGCAGGTATTAGATGCTGCGCTTAATTATTCAGAGCAAATAATCTATTTGATTCGAGCAGATACTGCGGGTATTAGTAGCTTGGCTAGATTTGTTGCAGATTGGCAAAATCTAATTTCACCACCAAAGATTACTTATTTGCTAAACCAACAACGCTTTGACAGTGCAGCCAGGTTAATCAATGGTCAATTTCTCTCATTAATTTCAAGAACGGATCATC
This sequence comes from uncultured Actinomycetes bacterium, assembly GCA_903892335.1. Taxonomy (GTDB): domain Bacteria; phylum Actinomycetota; class Actinomycetes; order Nanopelagicales; family Nanopelagicaceae; genus Nanopelagicus. The sequence continues at coordinate 187 of CAITID010000200.1, read as the reverse complement.
TACAACTGCCATTTGATCACCGCGCTATTCAAAGCTACCCAACCGGTTCTCGAATAAAGATGCTGTCCTACTCCACCTTCTCTAAGCAGATTGATCTGCTTTGCAAGGGTTTGGTCTGAATCAAGTAATACTCTTACGATTACGCCATGGCCACCTTTGCTGAGTTGATCTCAAAAAATTCTCAACT
>CAITID010000199.1 GCA_903892335.1 uncultured Actinomycetes bacterium | reverse complement strand
TAACACCATCTACTAAAGAGGAAACTTCATCACCAAAATCCTTTGAAATACTTTCGATACTTAAGCCAGTGTCTTCAACAGTGTCATGCAGCAAAGCTGCATTGATGGTGGCTAAATCCATTCCAAGATCTACTAATATTCCAGCCACAGCCACTGGATGAGTTATGTAATCCTCACCCGATTTACGCTTTTGTCCAAGGTGCGCTTTTGAAGCAACTGAGAATGCTAGCTCTAAGGATTTTTCATCGAAGCCTGGATGCGAATGCTTTAGGCCGCTTACTAATGGTTCGATCAACGATGCTGTGCTCATCTAGATCATTGCTTACGAATTGTTAAATTTACTTGCGATTTTTACGTTTGGGTTGATTTCTTGGACCTCGATCAACTAACTGCTTTGATGTTGATTCCGTGCTACCCGCAGTCGCACTTCTTGTTCCTACTCTTTTTGCTAATGCCCTCATAGCAGGTTCGCGTTCGCGAAGAACTGCAAGTATTGGAGTCGCAATAAAAATTGAAGAGTACGTTCCCGTTGCTAAACCGATGAATAAGGCAAGGGACAAATCCTTCAAAGTTCCAGCACCTAATAAGCCTGCTCCAACAAACAAGATAGAACCAACTGGAAGAAGTGCGATAAGTGAAGTATTAAAGGATCTAACTAAAGTTTGATTAACCGCTAAATTTGCAGCTTGTGAGTAGGTGCTACGACCACTAGCCACAATGCTCTTAGTGTTCTCATGCACTTTATCAAACACCACAACTGTGTCATAAAGTGAATATCCTAGGATAGTTAGGAAGCCAATAACTGTCGCTGGAGTTACTTCAAATCCAACTAACGCATAAATTCCAACAGTAATAAATACGTCGTGAACAACTGCGATGATTGCGCTAATTGCCATCTTCGGCTCAAAAGTCATTGCCAGGTAGAGCATTACAACAATTAAAAATCCAAACAATCCATAAAGAGCTTTTCGGGTGATCTCTTTACCCCAGGAAGGACCAATAATTTGTGAGTCAATAGATTCAATGCTCACATTAAACTTGGCTGCCAGTTGATCCTGTACGGCATTTTGCTGAACATTTGAAAGCGGTTCAGTTTGAATTCGAACCTTGTCATTTCCAACTTTTTGGATGATGTTTTGTGTATTAACGCCAGCATCGCGCAGAGCTGACTCTGCCAGCGGAATACTCGCGTTAGCAGAGGTCACTGTGAATGAGGATCCACCTTTGAATTCAATACCTAAATGCAAACCTTGGGTAAATAAAGTAATTGCTGATGCCAGAAGAAGTAATATTGAAAATCCATACCAGCGCCGACGCTTACCAATGAAATCATAAGAAGTTTCACCACGATATAACCGTCCACCGATGCCAGATAGTTTTGCCATTAGTTCGACGCTCCCGCTTCTGATTTCCTGATTACACCCAAGCTATTATCTGAGAATCCAGAGTATTTACCGCCATTGTTAAAGTAATTCAATCTAGCCATAACCGTAATCAATGGCTTTGTGAAGAAGAAAATAACTATTAAGTCGATGAATGTCATTAGTCCCAATGTGAATGCAAAGCCGCGAACACCGCCAACAGCAAAGAAGTAAAGCAATACGGCCGCAATCAACGAAACCATATCTGCAACAACAACTGTTCTGCGTGCTCGTGCCCAACCAGTTTCAACCGCTGATTTAAGTGGTCTACCCTCACGCACTTCATCGCGAATACGTTCAAAATAAACGATAAATGAATCTGCCGTGATTCCAATTGAAACAATTGCTCCGGCAATTCCAGCCAGGGTTAATGTAAATGCGATCCACTCTCCAAGTAACAGGAAAGAGAGCATTGCAATGGCAGCTGCTACCAGTAAAGAACTTACCGAAGCTAAACCTAATCCCTTGTAATAAAGAAGTGAGTAAATGATTACTAGCAAGAGGCCCAATATTCCTGCGATCAAACCGCCTCTTAATTGATCAGCACCTAAAGTAGGAGAAATTTGCTGCACCTCACCACGATCAAATGCCAGCGGTAGTGCTCCGTACTTTAAAACATTTGATAAATCAGCAGCATCTTCTTGCGTGAAATTTCCAGTAATTTGAGCAGTTCCAGTATTAATTGCTTCATTGATACGTGGCGCAGAATAAACCAAGCCATCAAGAACAATAGCGGCTTGATTTTGAGGTGCCGGTAGGTTTGTCAATCTTGTTGTCATTGCACCAAACTTTGTAGTTCCTTCACCGTTAAATTCAAGTGTTACATACCAACCTGATCCTGTGGTTGGATCAATCTGGGATGATGCGCTCGTAACTTGTCGACCTAAAACCTCTGCTGGCCCAAGAATATATTTGTTAATTCCTGCACGGTCACAGCCAACTAATACTGCATCTGGGCTATCTCCGCCGCCACCTTGTCGGTTTTCAGCAAGAGTGCAATCCAATGTCGAGTACGCATTTGAAACTTCAACTGGAACACCACTGACTGCAGTAGCCGTATCTGTAGTTAAAGTTGGTGCGGCGCTTCCTTCAACTAAAACAGGTCTAAATCTAAGCTCGGCGGTTTGACCAACTAGGTCAACAATTCTGCGACCAGTCTCTCCCGGTACCGAAATAACAATTTGGCGATTAACGCCAGTTCCTTGAGCTGAAACTTCAGACTCAGCAACACCGAGTGAGTTAACGCGCTGTCTAATAATTTCTACGGCTTGATCAATTGATTCACTTGTAATCTTGCCAGTTTCACCAGCACCAATTCGTGGCTGCAAAGTCACACTTGTTCCACCTTGCAAATCCAAACCTAACTTAAAGGATGTTGCACCTGTAATTACTGCAACGCCTGTAAAAGCCACAATTGACAGTAAAACTATCGAGATCGTGCGAAGAGCTCGTGATTGGGTTTGTGCTGATTTATTTGCAGACATGGTGGGTAATTCTAGAGGCCAGTGGATATTTGGCGAAATCAGCGCAGTTCAGGCGCTTTATTCCCCAAGATTTAGCCTGAATAATTTATCAACCGTAAATCTCATCTGGATCGATGTCGAAAAGGTTTGGATCATCGATGTTTGAAATTGCAAGTGGTGGCTTAATTCCTAAATGCATCCAACCTGCTGCTGTGGCTACTCGCCCTCTTGGTGTTCTGGCCAAAAATCCCATCCGTACTAAAAATGGCTCCGCAAGTGATTCAATTGTTTCAATCTCCTCACCCACCGCCATTGCGAGAGTGGAAACGCCAACTGGGCCGCCATTGAAATTCTTTATCAATGCAGTTAGAACGGATTTATCCAATCTATCCATGCCAATTTCATCCACTTCATAAATAGCTAGCGCTGCCTGTGCATGATTTAGATCCACATTTTTCGCCTTATTTACTTCAGCAAAATCCCTAACTCTGCGCAGCAGGCGATTTGCAACTCGCGGTGTACCACGAGATCTGGAGGCAATTTCAAGAGCCGCTTCACTATTAATTTTGATATCCAATAAATTAGAGCTGCGCTGGACAATTAAATCCAATTCTTCATTCTCATAAAAATCTAACTGAGCAGTGAAGCCAAAACGATCTCGCAATGGGCTGGGCAATAATCCCGCACGTGTAGTTGCTCCAATCAAAGTAAAATGCGGCAGCTCTAGCGGTATTGATGTTGCACCCGCACCCTTACCAACAATTACATCAACTCTAAAATCCTCCATAGCTAGATAAAGTAATTCCTCAGCTGGGCGCGACATGCGATGAATTTCATCTAAGAATAGAACCTCTCCCTCAACCAATGAGGAGAGAATTGAAGCCAAATCACCAGCGTGGGTAATAGCAGGTCCTGAAGTAATTCGAATCGGTGCATTCATTTCTTCGGCGATAATCATTGCTAACGTAGTTTTACCAAGACCAGGTGGTCCAGAAAGCAAAATATGGTCAGCTGGTGCGCCTCTGGCAATTGCAGCATCTAGTAAAAGTGAAAGTTGCTTGCGCACCCGGTGTTGTCCGACAAATTCTTGCAACTTTTTAGGGCGAAGAGCTAACTCTTGAGCGCGCTCATTTTCATCAGAGGTTTGTGAAACTATTCGATCACTCATTAAAGCTCCAAACCTTAATTCTTTCCAGAATTCTTCGTGCTTAAAGCGAGCTTGATCGCTTGTGCCAAATCAATTTCCTTATCTGCATTTTTATCTAGTGCCAGATCCACCATTAACGCACTCTCTTTTACTGTGTAGCCCAAGCCTTGCAGCGCTGATTCAACCTGATCCTTAATCGATAAATTAGCCGATGCAGGCGCATTTGAGTAACTGGCCAATTTGTCTTTGAGTTCTAGAACTAATCGTTGGGCACCTTTTTTACCTAAGCCAGGGATCGCCTCTAATACTTTTAAGTCATTATTCTTTATAGCCGTAGCAACTACTGATGCTGGGTTTATTCCTAAAATGGATTGTGCAACCTTAGGTCCTACCCCGGTAACCGTTAAAAGTAGTTCAAATAAACTTCTATCGGCCATTTCGGTAAACCCATAAAGCGTTAGGGCATCCTCTCTTACGACCAAATAAGTTTGTAATTGGATCTGATCACCAATTTTGATTGATTCAATTACGCGATTGGGTACATTAATTGAAATACCAATTCCACCGATTTCAAGCACAACAGTATTCACGTTGTTATTCAGAGAAGTACTGGCTACTTTGCCAGAAAGTGAGCTAATCATTTGCCTTTATTAGTCCTCTTTAACTTTGCGGCCGCTAATCGGTCATTTCCGACTCCACGCCAATGATGGCAGATGGCAAGTGCCAGTGCATCGGTACTGTCCACAGGTTTTGGTATTTCCTTTAATTTAAGCAAGCGCTTTACCATTTCGGCCACCTGCTTTTTATCGGCTCTGCCCGACCCTGTCACTGCAGCCTTCACTTCACTGGGTGTGTGCATTACAACCTTGGTTTTTGATTTTGCTGCCAACAAAAGTGCCACACCAGCAGCCTGTCCTGTTGCCATCGCAGTACGGACATTTAATTGCGAGAAAACTCGCTCCACCGCAATCACATCTGGTTTAAATTTATTTATCCACTTTGAAAGTTCAATTTCTAATTGAAGCAGTCGTTGATCTAAATCTGCATCTGGGTCTGTCTTAATTACTCCAACATCAATTAATTTCAATTGCTGTGGCCCAAGGGAGTCAACAACTCCGACTCCACATCTGGTTAATCCTGGATCAATCCCAAGTACACGCACCTGCTGAGCCTATCTACTGCTAATTGCTAATTAATTAAGGCTCGCCATTATTTCATCAGAAACGTCAAAGTTGCCATAAACATTTTGAACATCATCTAGCTCTTCTATTGCTTCGATTAAATCAAATACCTTCTTTGCACTCTCCGCATCAAGCGGGATAGACATCGTTGGCAGAAATGATGTTTCAGCAGAGTCATAATCAATTGCCGCTTTTTGCAAGGAGTTTCTTACCGATACCAAATCGGCTGGCTCTGAAACAATTTCAAAAGCTTCACCTAGATCATTTACTTCTTCTGCTCCGGCATCTAGAACAACCTCGAGTAAAGAATCCTCAGTTACTTTGTCAGAATTTTTATTTACGATAACAACACCCTTGCGATTAAATAAGTAAGTAACAGAGCCAGGATCTGCCATATTTCCACCATTTCTAGTAACGGCAACACGAACATCTGAAGCGGCTCGATTTCGATTATCAGATAAGCATTCAATCAAAAGAGCAACTCCACCAGCGCCATAGCCTTCATACATAATGGTTTCCCATTCTTTACCACCAGTTTCAAGCCCGGCACCTCGTTTAACGGCTCGATCAATATTGTCTGCCGGAACAGAACTTTTCTTCGCTTTAGCAATTGCATCAAATAATGTTGGATTACCAGATAGATCTGCGCCACCAGCACGAGCTGATACTTCGATAGCCTTAATTAATTTTGCAAAATTCTTAGCACGCCTGGAGTCAATAATTGCTTTTTTATGTTTAGTGGTTGCCCATTTGGAATGACCTGACATGAATTAACCTCTCACTAACTCGGAGCAAATTTGCTCAACAAAATACTTATGAATTCGACTATCCCCAGTTAACTCTGGGTGAAATGAGGTTGCAAGTAAGCGTCCTTGACGGACCGCCACAGGATGAGTTTTGCCAGCTTCATCTGTAATCTGCGCCAATACCTCAACCTCTTTACCGATTGATTCAACCCATGGTGCGCGAATAAAGATTGCGCGTATAGCTGGGTCGGTAATTCCCTTAAATTTCAAATCTGTTTCAAATGAATCAATTTGTCGCCCAAAAGCATTTCGGCGCACCGTCATATCAATTCCACCAAAAGTTTCTTGGCCTGTGATCGCATCCTCGACTCGTTCGGCAAGCAAAATCATCCCAGCACATGAGCCATACGTTGGCATGCCTGCCTTAATTCGATCTCTAATCAGATCTATCAAATTAAAGCTTC
>CAITID010000198.1 GCA_903892335.1 uncultured Actinomycetes bacterium | reverse complement strand
TCCCAAAGGGAAAAACGGACGAGTTTCAATCAGGCGTTGCAGGCTATATCCAGCAGCTAATACGGAGATAACAAATAAAATTATTCCAAGAAAGCCATGCAAAATATCTTCGAGTTTATCGATAAAGGTCACCGGAATTAATGACTCATCGTTTGTAAGCAAACCCTTAACTGATTTGTACTTCACGGCCGCCCCCTTGCTAGCTTATTTCTCCGGTTCTACGGCGACGAACGTTATCTCCCCATACTGCAAGAACAATAACTATTCCGGTAATTACATATTGCCACTCTTGCTGTAATTCAAGGATACGAAGTCCGTTAACAAGAACCGACATAATCAAGGCACCAATAATGGTTCCGCTGATTGTTCCCTTACCTCCGAGAAGTGAAGTTCCACCAATAATTACCGCAGCGATGGCTTCAAGTTCGTATCCGAGTCCAAGATCTGGACGGGCCGAACCAAGACGTGAAGTTAGGACAACTGCTGCTAATCCAACATAAAGTCCGCCGAGTCCGTAGATTGCAATAAGCCAGCTATTAACTTTCACACCTGAAAGTTTTGTTGCGGCTTCGTTTGAACCAATTGCAAAGGTGTAACGTCCAATAACAGTTTTATTAAGAATTATTGAAGCAACAACTGCCGCTCCAAAGAGAATTAAGATGCCGTTCGGCAGACCCGGAATTATATTTCCAGTTGCTATTGCATCCCATCCTGGAACATCTGTTGTAAAGAGAACTGGTTTTAAGTCAGAGATAATCAGGGCCAAACCTTGCGCTGCTTTCATGGTGGCAAGGGTTGCAATAAATGGTGGCAATTTTAGAATCGTAATCAAAAGACCATTGATTACACCGCAAAGTCCACCAACAACAATTCCAACAATAATTCCAGTCCAAACATTTAAATTTAGTCCTTGAACAAGCTTGCCGACAATAACGGCAACAAGCGCAGTAGCGGTTCCGATTGAAAGATCGATACCTCCGGTAATAATTACGAAGGTTGTTCCTATCGCCATCAGACCTATGACCGTGGTGGACATCAAAATTCCGCCAGAGACGTTCTCCCATGATGCGAAAACTGGACGCATAATTGTGAAGAAGATGAAGATTACGACAAGGCTCGCAAGTGCAAGGACTCGTCCAATTTCACGTTTCGCAAAGGCAGCAATTCTGTTCCCGCCCTTAACTTCGCCTTCAGTTACTTTCACTGCATCTGTCATTGTTCTCTCTTTTCCTGGTCTCGTTGAAATTTAAATCTAGTCGCGGAATTTTGTGGCTAATTGCATGATCTTGTTCTGGTCTGCATCTTTGTTTTCGATGATTCCAGTTAACTGGCCTTCGCACATCACAGCGATGCGATCTGACATTCGAAGGATTTCGGGAAGTTCAGAGGAGATCATGATGATTGATTTACCCTCTGAGGCGAGCTTGGCTAGTAATTTATAGATCTCATCTTTAGCGCCAACATCAATTCCACGTGTTGGTTCATCAAATATCAAAATATCGCAATCTCGCGTCAACCACTTAGAGATAACTACTTTCTGTTGGTTTCCACCCGAAAGGTTCTTTAGATATTGATTCTCAGATGGCGTTCTAATCGAAAGTTGTTTAATGGCATCTCTTGTTATCGCACCAGCAGGTTTAGTTTTTAGGAAGCCAAACTTATTTGAAAATGATGGGATTGAAGAGAGGATTACATTGAAGGTCACATTTTGGATTAAGAGCAGACCATACTTCTTGCGATCTTCTGAAAGATAGCCAATTCCAGACTTAACAGCATCTGAAGGGCTCTTGATTTTAACTTCCTTGCCACGAAGGAAAATCTTTCCAGAAGTTTTTGGATCTGCGCCGATAAGTGCACGTGCAAGTTCGGTACGACCCGCGCCCATCAATCCAGCAAAACCTAAAATCTCACCTTTACGAAGCTCGAATGAAACATTTTTCAAAAGTCTTAAATCTGAGATTCCTTCTACTTTCATCACAACTTCAGTGCTCATGGCGCGAACGTCTGGACGTTGATCCTGGTCTACTTTGCGGCCAACCATAAGTGAAATAACTTCAGGAATTGAAGTTTCTGGCGTGTTTAAAGTTTTAACATATTCACCATCACGAATAACAGTAATGCGATCGGTGATCTTGCTTAGCTCTTCTAGGCGGTGCGAGATGTAAACAACACCTTTGCCAGAGGCTTTTAAAGCTCTAATAATTTTAAAGAGGGCATCCGTTTCAGATGGAGTGAGTGAAGATGTTGGTTCATCCATGATGATTACTTCACCACGATAAGAAACAGCTTTAGCAATTTCTACCATCTGTTGTTTAGCGATTGTGAGTTCGCC
>CAITID010000197.1 GCA_903892335.1 uncultured Actinomycetes bacterium | reverse complement strand
CCAAGCCTTGTTCGCTGTCCTTATCGCAAGGGTAGCACTGGCATAACCTGCGCAGAAGGTGGCAAGTTAAATGCATAGGGCTACAATTGCCCTCATTATGAAGAAACTCTTAGGCGTAACTAGATACGCAGTAATCATCCCGTCCGTTGCCTCCATATTAGGAGCATTGCTTTTAATGGCTAGAGGATCAATTGAGATGGTGGTTGTAATTGTTGAAAGTATTGAGAATAAGTTAACTTTAAAAGAGTCGATCGTCGAGGTGCTAACGGCAGTCGATGCTATTTTGCTAGGAACTGTGCTGCTGGTAATTGGATATGGCCTATATGAATTATTTATTGATGCCGAGTTGGATGTGCCGCAGTGGCTAAAGGTTTATGACCTAGATGATTTAAAATCTAAGTTAATCGGTGTGGTTGTAGCAATTATTGCCGTGGTCTTCGTTGGTGTATTTGTGGATTCAAATCGTGGTGGGGATGTAATTTCCTATGGCGTAGGAGCTGGTGCACTAGTTACCGGCTTAGCAATCTTTGCCTTTGCAACACGTAAGGAATCTAAAAAATCCAAGATTCAATAAGTACCAATTCCTTGATCAGAGTTGGCCTGTTGGCCTATGGCGCAATTGGTGATGAACACAATGCCGCAGTGGCTGCAGCTGATGGTCTAGTTGTTTCTGCAGTTTGTGATACCAACCCAGAGCGAATTAAAGCGGCGCTTAAAATAAGCCCTGCTGCCAAAGCATTTAGTGATGCCAATTTAATGCTGGAATTAGGTGAAATAGATTTAGTAATCATCTCTACTCCCCCTAACTCGCATTACTCCTGGGCAAAGAAAGCGCTCTCACTTGGAATTCATGTGATTCTTGAAAAGCCAATGGCCCTTACAACGGATGAGTGTGATGAGTTAATGGCGCTAGCAAAGAGTTCTAATTTGTTACTCGTGGTTTATCAAAACCGCAGATTTGATGATGATTTCCTAACAATTAAGTCAGCACTTGATCAAGGTTTAATCGGAGATTTATTCTCATATGAATCATTTGTTGGCGGATACTCAAAGCCATGCGATTTCTGGCACTCAGATGCAAAGGTTTCCGGGGGCGCAATATTTGATTGGGGCAGCCACTTTATTGATCAGATTTTGGCAATTGTGCCAGATCAAATTGAGTTTGTAAGTGGCGTTAATCAAAAGCGGGTGTGGGATCACATTACAAACGCCGATCATGCACAAGTTAGTATTAATTTTAAAGCTGGCGTGCAGGCAACATTTATTAACTCAGATTTAGCAGCTGCTAGAAAACCAAAGTTTTATCTTCTTGGCACTAAAGGCGCACTAGTCGGTAATTGGGATGAAAGTGGCGCCGGCGCAGTCGCTGATCGCTCTGCAATTATTACGCTGCACCTTTCTGATGGCAGCGCTAAGGTATTACCTCCGGTAAAGGCTGCGCCTTTTGCTTTTCATAAATCAGTTGCTAACTTCCTACATAACCAAGTCAAGATGGATGTGCAGGCTGGGCAATCACGAGATGTAGTTGCAATCATGCAGGCCGCTGAGCTATCTGCTTTAAGCAATGGCCTACCTGTTACGCCAAAGTTATTACACCGCTAGATTAAGTAAATGATTAACTGGGGCTTTCTTGGCGCAGGCTATATTGCAAGCCAGGCCTTAGCACCTGCAGTTCACACAGCAAGTAACTCAAAGTTATATGCAGTAGCAAGTCGTGATCTAACAAAGGCTGCAAAGTTATCTGCTACTAAAAACTACAACTCATACCAAGATTTAATTGATGATCCACTAGTAGATGTGGTTTACATCAATCTACCTAACCACCTACATGCCAAGTGGAGTATTGCAGCCCTAAGCGCTGGTAAAAATGTATTGTGTGAGAAACCATTTGCGATGGATGCGGTGCAAGCATCTGCAATGGCGCAAGCAGCAAAAGATAGTGGCAAGTTGTTGGTAGAAGCAGTTTGGGCAAGATGGCATCCAAGGTTTATTCGCGCTGTTGAGATTGTTAAAAGTGGGCAGATTGGCGTGCTTACATCTATTGATTCTGAGTTCTCATTTATGGCAAAGCTAGAAGGTGATTACCGCAATGAGGTAGGGATGGGCGGTGGCGCCCTATTAGATATTGGCACATATCAAATACATCTATGGAGCGCTCTAGTTGATTTAAACAATAATGTGGAGATCACTTCCGTTGAAAAAAACCTAGCGCCCAGTGGTATTGATTTAACGACAGTTGTGCAGGCAAAGATTGGTAAGGATTTACAAGTAAAAGCAACATCATCCTTTGAGCGCCAGGCTAGGCAAGAGATAACAATAAAAGGTACAAAGGGTGAGATCGCTTTTACAGTTGGTGAAGCGTTTACTAATTGGCACAAGCCAGGTCAGTTAAGCATTACTAGTGATGGTAAGTCGCGCACTGAGAGCTTTGAACCAGTTGATGCATATCAATTAATGGTGGAATCTGTATCTGCGCAAGTAAGTGGTGAGAAAGCTTGGCACCTACCAATTCCTGAGAGCTTAACTGTGATGAATTTACTAGATCAGATAAGGCTTTGGCGCTAGTAATAATGCAGCAAGAAATTTCCGTAATTTATGATGGCCAGTGTGAGTTCTGCAAGAACTGCTTGGCGTGGGTAGAAAAAAAGTTGGTAATAACGGCAATCCCCTATCAAAGCGCTGATCTTTCTCGTTTTGGCTTAACAATTAATCAGTGCGCACAGCAGCTTCATGTGATTGAAGATGGCAAAACCTACCCTGGTATCAAGGCGGTTATTTACTTACTTAGAAAACGTAAGAACCGATTATTTGCATTTACTCTTAAAGTAAGTGGGCCACTGGGTGATAAAGGCTATAAATGGGTGGCTGCAAATCGAAGCTCTGTAGTTGTTGCAGCGTTTAATTACTTACTGATTAAAGCTAATTGCGCGTCTTAGAGATTTAAGCTTTGCGCCAACTCTTCACAATTTGCCAAGCACCAGTTGACCATAATGCCCAAGCAACTAGTACTGGTTGAAAGAACAAACGAGTAAGGCGAGCTTGATCAGTATTTAAGCCGAAGGCATCTATGCCAT
>CAITID010000196.1 GCA_903892335.1 uncultured Actinomycetes bacterium | reverse complement strand
TCTGGATCATCTGTTCTAACTTCAACAGTTGCCTCGCCTTGAACACCATGTGCGCGGCCAATACGACCTACGACAAGTTGCAAATTAACGACCCTCGTCCGCCTCGATTAAATCAACACGAACTGATCGTCCGGCAATTGCACTGACAACTGTGCGAAGAGCACGAGCTGTGCGACCGTTGCGACCAATTACCTTGCCAATATCCTCTGGATGAACACGTACTTCAAGAGTTGTTCCACCGCGATGATTCTTCTCGCTGATTACAACCTCTTGTGGGTTATCAACAATTCCTTTAACTAAATGCTCAAGTGCTTCGTCAATCATAATTACTCAGCAGCTTTTTCTTCAGCTGGTGCTTCTGCAACAACCTCTGCTGGTGCTTCTGCAACAACCTCAGCTGGTGCTTCTGCAACAACTTCAACTGGTGCCTCTACTGCAGCTTCAACAACAGGGGCAGCTTTAGCGGCTAACTTCTCAGCAGCCTTCTTCTTTAATGTTGTTGCACCATCTGCTGGCTCATTCATCGCCTCTTTAACGGCAGCTTCATAAGCGACGCGCTTTTCAATTCGCACTGGCAGAGTTTTTAATGTTCCCTCTTTGCCTGGTAGATCGTGTGCCTTTTGGTAATCACCAGTAATTTTTAGAAGTGCAGTTACCGCTTCAGTTGGTTGTGCACCAACGCCCATCCAGTATTGAATGCGATCTGAGTTGACCTCAATTAATGATGGCTCAGATGCTGGTGAGTAACGACCAACCTCTTCGATCGCCTTTGAGTTACGAGCAGAACGTGAATCTGCAATCACAATTCGGTAGTGCGGTGTGCGAATCTTTCCAAGACGCATCAATTTAATCTTTACTGACACAAAGCTCCCTGTAGAAAATAATCGGCTGTGATTTATATGTAAACAGCGGGGGCGTTTACAAATTAATACGACCTGCGGATAAATATTGCTACGGGTTAGAGGGTCCCATTAGCAGGAGGCTAATCTTGCCAGCACCGCTCGATAATCCAAAATTGCAGGCTCAGCTACCTTCTTCTGCTGCCCGCTTCGCTGGATTTCCAGATCTAGATTTCTTCTTTGGCGGTGGATTATTTTTTATCGCCTTTGGCATGCTTCCTAATCCACCCATGCCGGGGATCGCTGGCATCCCACCATTTCGCATCTGCTTCATCATTTTTTGCGCTCCACTAAATCTTTCAACTAATGAATTAATCTCACTGATTGCCCTACCACTACCTCGTGAAATTCTGGCCCGCCGAGAACCATTTAATATCTTGGGATCAGATCTTTCTGATGGCGTCATTGATTCAATAATTGCTCTAGTTCTAACTAATTCACTCTCATCAAAATTTTCCATCTGCTTCTTCATCGCACCAGAACCAGGCAATAAGCCCATTAACTTGCTCAAGCTTCCCATGCTCTTCATCGCCTCAAGTTGGGATAGAAAATCTTCAAAGGTGAAATCATCACCACTAGCAAATTTCTCCTCTAACTTTGTTGCTGTATCACTGGACATCGAACGCTTTGCTTGCTCAGCAAGAGATGCCACATCCCCCATACCAAGAATTCGAGAGGCCATACGATCTGGATAGAAAAGATCAAAGTCAGAAACTTTCTCACCAGTTGCAACGAAAATTATTGGTTTTCCGGTTAGCTCAACGATCGAGAGCGCAGCACCACCTCTAGCGTCCCCATCTAATTTTGTTAAAACTATTGCATCAAAGCCAACACCTTCAGCGAATGCTTGCGCCGTTTTCACCGCGTCTTGACCAATCATTGCATCTACTACAAAGAGGATTTCATCTGGTGAAACAGCATCTCGCACCTTGATTGCCTGCTGCATTAACTCTTGATCAATACCTAATCGACCAGCGGTATCGACAATTACAAAGTTATGTACTTTATCTTTAGCAAATTGCACACCCGCCTTTGCTACTGTCACCGGATCACCAACACCATTACCTGGTTCAGGTGCAAAGACTGGGACAGAGATTGATTGTCCAACAACTTGTAATTGCGTAACTGCATTTAATCGTTGTAGATCAGATGCAACTAGCAAAGGTGTATCTCCTTGATCCTTTAAATACTTCGCTAATTTTCCAGCCAGTGAGGTCTTGCCAGCTCCTTGTAAACCAGTAAGCAAAATAACTGTTGGTCCAGTCTTGGCATAACGTAGCCTTCTTGCTGAGCCACCTAAAGTCTGAGTTAATAAAGCATTAACAATTTCAAATATTTTTTGCGCCGGATTTGTGGATTTATTGATCTCATCAGATCGCTCTTGCGCAATTTTCAAGATTTGATTGGCGAAATTATCGGCTACCGATTGAGCAACATCTGATTCGAGTAAGGCAACTTTGATCTCAGCTGCGAAGTTCTTTAAATCTGTCTCATTTACTTTGCCGCGTAGGCCAGAAAATACCTTTGAGAGTTTCTGACCTAGCGATTCAAACATGGTCGGTATCTTACTTAAGTTATACCGCCGCTTCTCCGCTCTCTCCGGTGCGTACTCGTACTACTGAGTCGACTGGGGTCGCCCATACTTTGCCATCACCAATGTTTCCAGTTCGCGCTGCATCGGTAATAACTTTAATTACTTTATCTGCAGTTGCAGCGGTCACCAGTACTTCTAATCTAATCTTTGGAATTAGATCTACTTTGTACTGTGCGCCTCGGTAAACCTCAGTTAAACCAAGTTGGCGACCAAAGCCCTTTGTCTCTGAAACCGTCATACCAGTTATGCCGGCAGCGATTAGCGCTTCTTTAACATCATCAAACTTTTGTGGCTTGATAATTGCAGTAATTAACCTCATGCTGAATAACCTCCTCTTGTGCTGTTTGTTAATTCATATGCAGTTTCGGCATGCTGGTCATAATCGATACCCGCTACCTCAGCATCAGTTTTAACTCGGAAGCCAATTGTTTTATCAATGATGAATCCGATGATTAATGTTGCAATAAATGAATAGCCAAGCACAAAGAAAGCACCAAAAGCTTGCTTGCCTAATAGATCTGTGCCACCGCCATAGAGAATGCCATTTAAGCCAATTGAATTTACCGCTGCGCTACCGAAGAAACCGATAGATAAGCTGCCCCATAATCCGCCGATTAAGTGAATTCCGACAACATCTAGTGAGTCATCGAAATTAAATTTATATTTTAAGCCAACTGCTAAAGCACATACGATGCCAGCAATTAAACCGATTACTACCGCTGCCCATGGCGCAACGAATGCGCAGGCCGGTGTGATTGCAACCAATCCAGATACGGCCC
>CAITID010000195.1 GCA_903892335.1 uncultured Actinomycetes bacterium | reverse complement strand
CTTAACTTTTCTGGAACCCTTGTTTTGGTAACGCATGGTGGAACTGCGCGTTGTTTGCTTGGTTCAATACTTAAAATTCCAATGCCGCAGTGGGGTGTGATCGGTGGTTTATCTAATGCTTGTTGGTCGGTGCTTGAACTTACAAAACATCATGGAGATTCACGTTGGTATTTGGCAGAACACAATGCAGGTTCATTACCTGAGCCTGTCTTTGGAGATGATGCAGTTAATTAGTTCATTTCTATATGTCAGTTCTTGGGGGTAGGTTCTCTCTATGGATAAATTTGCGGTCATCGATACTGAAACAACTGGTTTTGGAAAAACAGACAGAATTATTGAAATCGGGATCATTTTGGTGGATGGCAATGAAATTGTCCAAGAGTGGGAAACTCTCGTAAACCCTGAAAGAGATATCTCAAATTCAAATATCCACGGCATTAACTCCAATGCTGTTTCGTTAGCACCGACTTTTGAAGAGATAGCGGACGAAGTTTCTACGTTCTTAGACAGTAGAATTTTGGTCGCCCATAATTTACCGTTTGATCAGCGAATGCTTCAGATGGAAATGGATAGATTACAAAAATCTATTGATTTTGGCTTTGGCTTTTGTACTTTAAAGGCAACTGGAATGAAATTAGATGCTGCATGTGAGCATTTTGGAGTTATCAATTCGAATGCCCATCGCGCTCTAACGGACGCCCGAGCAACTGCGTTAATTTTGAACAAGGTTTTCGAGAAAAATTCAAAACTCTCTCCGGTGATATCCAAGGATACAAACTCCAAGAAAATTTCTAGAATAATTTCAAGAGCTGCAATAGATTCAAATTTCCAGAGTGGCCAACAAAACTTACGAAGAATAGCAAGAAACATTGAAGTTGAAGGTTTGACTGGGGAGATGCTGTCATATGTTGACGCGCTAACCTCCGTACTGAGTGATTTTGAGTTAACTAAAGACGAATCAAAAAATTTGAAAAATTGGGCTAACGAATTGGGATTATCCGAGAAACAAATTGCGGCGGCTAATTCATATTTTGTAAACAATGTCGTAGAGGCTGCTCAGCGAGATAATTATATTTCCGAGTTGGAGTCAAAATTAATCGCTAAAGTCGCTGATTCACTAAATGTAGAAATATCCATAGAATCAAAAGTTCCAGTGGATGCTTCTGATTACATTCTACGAAAAGGAACAAGAGTTTGCTTCACAGGTAATGCTGCAGATAGCGATGGAAATCCAATACTTCGTGAGGAAATTGAACAATGGGCAATACAATACGAACTAATTCCCGTAAATAGTGTGACTAAAAAAAGCTGTGATTTGCTTGTTGCGGCGGACAAATCTTCGATGTCCGGCAAGACTAAGAAGGCAAGAGATTTCGGAATTAACGTTATTTCAGTCTCAGAGTTCCTAGAATTCATACTGAAGTAGTTTTGCCCGTATGTCTTTGGAGATGATGCAGTTAATTAGATAAGGTCAGCACTCAACACCTTGCCATTTATTTGGCAGATGGGGCTGTAGCGCAGCTGGTAGCGCACTTGCATGGCATGCAAGGGGTCAGGGGTTCGACTCCCCTCAGCTCCACGTAATTTTGATTAACTTGATTAAGCACGGGGGAGAGCACAGTGAATACGGTAACTATTCCAGATCGCTGGAGTGCTACCAATCTGCCTGATCTTTCTGGAAAGAAATTCTTAATAACAGGTGCAACTAGTGGCATTGGTTTAGCGGCTGCAACTGAGTTAGCCAGGCGAAATGCAAAGGTGATTATTACAGCGCGCAGTGCAAGTAAAGGCGCTGCGGCGGTAAAGCAGATTGGACCAGGCTTAGTTGAAGTACTTGAACTGGATCTAACAGATTTAGCGTCGGTTAAAAAAGCTGCTGCATCAGTTAATGGCGGAATTGATGTTTTGATCCTAAACGCCGGAGTTATGGCTACGCCATTTACCAAGACTAAAGATAATTTTGAACTTCAGATGGGCACAAATCACCTAGGCCACTTCGCATTTGCTGGCCTGCTTCATCAACAAGTACGTGAGCGAATTGTTACCGTCTCTAGCTTTGTGCACCGAATGGGCAGTTTTGGCGATAATTCACAAAACGCCATTAAAGATATTTGCTTAGGAGTTGGAAAGTACCAACCATGGGCGGCTTATAGTGCTAGCAAGTTAGCAAATCTATTGTTCACAGCAGAACTTGAGCGCCTTCGAATTAAAAATAATTGGAGTTTTATACCTATTGCAGTTCATCCTGGTTACTCGAATACTAATCTGCAAGGTGTGGCACCTGCCATGAAGGGTAATAAGTTAGAGGCGCAAGTAATTGGTGGCATGAATAGTATTTTTGCGCAGAGTGCTGCTCGAGGCGCCCTACCAACATTATGTGCTTCTGTTTTTCCAGATCTACTTGGCGGTTCATTCATTGGACCAAATGGTTTACTCGAGATGCGCGGTTTTCCTAAATTAACTCGCGCACGCGCTCTT
>CAITID010000194.1 GCA_903892335.1 uncultured Actinomycetes bacterium | reverse complement strand
TGTTTTGATTTAATTGTGCCGTAGGTAATTATCTGCGCTACTCGATCATCGCCATACTTTGTCGTTGCATATTGAATCATTTCCGAACGCCTGCGCTCATCAAAATCTAAATCAATATCTGGCATCGAAATACGTTCTGGATTTAAGAAACGTTCAAATAAGAGACCAAATTTAATTGGATCTAGCCCAGTAATTCCTAGTGAGTATGAAACAAGTGAACCGGCGGCAGAGCCTCTTCCTGGACCTACTCTGATTCCTACTTCACGTGCATGATTGCAAAGATCTGAAACAACTAAGAAATAGCCTGGGAAACCCATTTTAATCATGACTTCTAATTCAAAATCTAATCGCTCTTGATACTCAGCTGGAATATTGCCCGCTAATTTCTTACTAAGTCCAAGATTGGCTTGTTTAATCAACCACGAATCTTCACTTTCACCATTTGGAACAGTAAATCTAGGTAGTAGGTTCTCACCTTCTCGCATAGTTGTGTTGCAACGCTCGGCAATTAATAATGTGTTATCGCAGCTTTCTGGAAAATCTTTAAATAATTCCCTCATTTGCTGAGCACTCTTGAGATAGAACTCTGAGTTTTCAAACTTAAATCGTTTTGGATCGGCCAAGGTAGATCCGGATTGAATACAGAGAAGTACTTCATGAGCGGCAGAGTCAGCATGATGGGTGTAGTGCAAATCATTGGTTGCAAGTAGCGGCATACTTAATTCTTTGCCTAACTTAATCAAATCCTGGAAGGTGCGTGTTTCAATTTCAATATTGTGATCCATTATTTCTAGAAAGTAATTTTCTTTTCCAAAAATATCCTGCAGCTCACTCGCCGCCTTAACCGCCTCTTTGTATCCACCCATTCGAAGACGAGTTTGAATCTCACCACCGGCGCAGCCAGTTGTGCCAATAATTCCTTTGGCATATTTTGAAAGTAACTCTCGATCCATACGAGGTTTGTAATAAAAGCCCTCAAGGGAGGCAAGTGATGAGAGTTTAAATAGATTAGATAAACCAAGATTGTCTTCGGCAAGTAATGTCATGTGGGTATACGCCCCGCCACCTGAAACATCATCTTCCCCACCTGCTGCCCATTTAACCCGGCGTTTATCAAATCTAGATTCTGGTGCCACGTATGCTTCAATTCCGATGATTGGTTTCACGCCAGCAGCTTTAGCAAGTTTATGAAATTCAAAGGCGCCAAATACATTTCCATGATCAGTCATTGCCACCGCCGGCATTTTTTGAAGCGCTACCTCTTCAACTAATTCAGAGATCTTTGCAGCGCCATCTAACATCGAATATTCAGTGTGCACATGAAGGTGCACAAAACTGTCTTTGTTATTTATCTTTGATGATGTGTCAGGCATGGGATGGTGAGATTACTACTGCCAAGAATTTCTAGCGTTGATTATCGGCTAGTAAGCCAAGTGAGCGTGTCAGATCTTCTGGGTACTCGGCTGTGAAGGCGATTTGCTCACCACTTGCTGGATGTTTAAATGCTAGATCTTTGGCGTGTAACCATGGCCGGGTAATTTGTAACCGCTGCGCTAGTGATGGATCTGCGCCATAAGTTAGATCACCAACTAGTGGGTGATGAAGTGCGGAAAAGTGAACACGTATCTGATGGGTTCGACCAGTTTCTAACTCAATCTCCATTAAAGACACCGCGGGAAAAACTTCAAGTGTTGTGTAATGCGTAATTGATGGTTTGCCATTTGCAACCACTGCAAATCGATAATCCTCTCGCGGGTGGCGATCGATTGGTGCATCAATTGTGCCGGTTGTTGGATCCATGTGGCCTTGGATTAATGCATGATAAATCTTAGAAACAGTTCGCTCTCTAAATTGATCTTTTAAACTGCTGTAAGCCTTCTCATTTTTTGCAACGACCATTAAGCCAGATGTGCCAACATCTAATCGATGCACAACGCCCTGTCGCTCAGCTGCGCCAGAAGTTGCTAACTGATAACCCGCAGCAAAAATTGCGCCAACTACTGTGGCCCCTTTCCAACCAGGACTTGGATGGGCGGCAATACCAACTGGCTTATTTACAACAATTACATACTCATCATCATAAACAACATCTAAACCATCAATTGGTGTGGCGGTTAACTTGGCCTCATCTTTTGCAGCTGGCATTAAAATCTCAATTTGATCACCGGTACTTACCTTCACCGATTTGCCAACCGCTTTGCCACCGCGAGAAATCTCACCGGCATCAATTAATCCAACAATTACATTTCTTGATAAACCCAATAACCTAGAG
>CAITID010000193.1 GCA_903892335.1 uncultured Actinomycetes bacterium | reverse complement strand
GCTCTGCTGAGAAACTAACGCCATGTTCAACGCATCGTCAATTAAAAACACTGTGATCACATCTGTGGTCGTGGTGATTATTGAGCGTGCGCGCTAACTAGAAAAAGTTAGTTCGCACCCCTCAGATAACACTGAGGGGTTTTGTTTTAGGAGAGGTAGAAATGTCAAAAGTCACTGGCGCACAGTCTCTAGTTAATTCACTAGAAGCTGCTGGTGTTGATGTCATGTTTGGAATTCCAGGCGGTGCAATTCTGCCAGCCTATGATCCAATTTATGATTCAAGCATTCGCCATATCTTGGTGCGACATGAACAAGGTGCAGGCCATGCAGCAACTGGATACGCCCAAGCAACTGGTCGCGTTGGAGTTTGTATTGCAACATCAGGCCCTGGTGCCACAAATTTAGTTACCCCACTTGCTGATGCACAAATGGATTCAGTTCCAGTTGTGGCAATTACAGGACAGGTACCAGGACCAGCAATTGGTACAGATGCATTTCAAGAAGCAGACATTCGTGGCATCACAATGCCATTTACAAAACACAATTATTTAATTACTGATCCAGATGATATTCCTCGGGCGATTGCTGAGGCTTTTCATATTGCAAGCACTGGTCGGCCTGGCACTGTTCTAGTTGATATTGCCAAGGATGCGTTGCAAAAAATGACAACCTTTGATTATCCAAAACAGGTTTCCTTAGCTGGCTATAACCCGGTAGTAGAGCCAAAATCTCAAGACATTAACGATGCTGCTGCATTAATTGCACAATCTAAGAAACCTGTTTTATATGTTGGTGGCGGAATCATCAAGGCAAATGCCGCTAAGGAGTTATTAATACTTGCCGAAAGTAGCGGTGTGCCAGTTGTAACAACCTTGATGGCGCGCGGAGCCTTCCCAGATTCACACCCTCAACATCTTGGTATGCCAGGTATGCATGGCACAGTAGCTGCTGTTACTGCATTACAAAAAGCTGATTTGTTAATAACTTTAGGTGCCAGATTTGATGATCGAGTAACTGGCAAACTTTCAACCTTTGCGCCAAATGCCAAAGTAATTCATGCCGATATTGATCCAGCTGAAATTGGAAAAAACCGCCACGCTGATGTTGCCATCATTGGTGATCTAAAAAATATATTGATTAAATTAAATCCTGCAGTTAAAGCTGCACTAAGTAAAAACCAACCAGATTTAACGCCATGGCAAAATGAGGTTTATGGCTGGCGCAGTAAGTATCCACTTGGATATGACAAACCATCTGATGGTTCAGTTTCACCACAATATGTAATTGAGCGCATTGGCAAGATCTCCGGGCCAGACACAATCTTTACATCAGGTGTTGGTCAACATCAGATGTGGGCATCTCAATTTATCGGTTATGAAAAACCAAGAACTTGGCTTAACTCTGGAGGTCTTGGAACGATGGGTTATGCAGTTCCAGCAGCAATGGGCGCCAAGGTAGGTGCACCAGATACAACTGTTTGGGCAATTGATGGCGATGGCTGTTTTCAAATGACCAATCAAGAGTTAGTAACTTGTGCGCTAAATAATATTCCGATCAAGGTTGCAATTATTAACAATGAATCACTTGGCATGGTTCGCCAGTGGCAGACCTTGTTTTATAACGGCCGTTACTCAAATACCAGCCTTGAATCTAAGCGCGTGCCAGATTTTAAAATGTTGGCAGAGGCAATGGGTTGTGTTGGACTTCGATGTGATCGACCAGAGGATGTAGACAAAGTAATTGAACAAGCGATGGCAATTAATGATCAACCAGTAGTAGTTGATTTCAGTGTTTACCGCGATGCCATGGTTTGGCCGATGGTGGCAGCTGGAAGTTCAAATGATGACATCACAACTGTGCGCTCGATGGCACCTGTCTGGGATTCACAGGAGTTGTAATGGCACTTCATACACTCGCAGTTCTTGTAGAAAACTCACCCGGTGTTCTAGCTCGCGTGGCATCACTGTTTTCTCGACGTGGCTACAACATTGATTCACTTGCGGTTGGGCCGACTGAAAATCCAAAGGTCTCACGCATGACAATTGTTCTAAACCTAGAAGGCCATGCATTAGATCAAGTTAGTGCGCAATTATTTAAATTAGTAAATGTGATCGGTATTTCAGAGATGAAAACAAGTGATTCGCTGCAACGAGAGTTATTGCTTGTTAAGGTGCCAGCAAATCCAACTACTAAGGCGATTGCAGTTAAATTTGATGCGATGATTGCTGATGAAAATAATGACAGCCTCTCACTAGAAGTTGTAGGGGATAAGGCCAGAATTGAAGAGTTACTTACTGCGCTTAAACCACATGGAATTCGTGAGCTAGTTCAATCTGGGTTAGTAGCACTTGAGCGAGGAGCCAGCACTTTGGCTGATCGCACACTAACTACGATGGGCACTGCGAATGAATCAAGTCCCGATAATAAAACAGCTGATTACCAGAACTAATCAACCTACCCATATAAGGAGCAGTTAAATGGCAACGATGTATCACGATGAAGATGCAGATCTATCAATTATCCAATCCAAAAAAGTTGCGGTAGTTGGCTACGGTTCACAAGGTCATGCCCACGCTTTATCACTTCGCGATAGCGGTGTTGATGTAACAGTTGGATTAGCTGAAGGTTCAAAGTCTCGCGCAAAGGCCGAGGCAGAAGGTTTAAAGGTTGCCTCCGTTGCCGATGCAGTTAAAAATGCAGATGTAATTATGTTGTTAGCTCCAGATCACAAGCAACGCCATATTTATAATGATTCAATCGCACCAAATATGAAAGATGGCGCTGCGCTATTTTTCGGACACGGATTTAATATCCGCTTTGGTTACATCAAGCCACCAGCAAATGTAGATGTTTGTATGGTCGCACCAAAGGGTCCAGGACATTTGGTACGTCGTGAATTCTCAGCAGGTCGCGGTGTTCCAGTAATTGTTGCAGTTGAGCAAGATGCAACTGGAAATGCTTGGCCATTAACGCTTTCCTATGCCAAGGCAATCGGTGGACTTCGCGCCGGTGGAATTCTGACAACATTTACGGAGGAGACTGAGACTGATCTATTTGGTGAGCAATCAGTTCTTTGTGGCGGTGCGTCTCAATTAGTTATGTATGGTTATGAAACTTTAATTGAAGCTGGCTACCAACCAGAGGTTGCATACTTTGAGTGTCTACACGAGCTTAAATTAATTGTTGATCTGATGTATGAAGGCGGAATCGCTAAGCAACGTTGGTCAGTATCTGACACCGCTGAATACGGTGATTATGTATCTGGACCACGCGTAATTGATCCAAATGTAAAAGAAAATATGAAGAAGGTATTAGCAGATATTCAATCTGGTGCTTTTGCTAAGCGCTTCATCGATGATCAAGATGCTGGCGCCCCAGAGTTTAAATCACTTCGTGCAAAGGGTGAGGCGCATCCAATTGAAGAAGTTGGCCGCAATCTTCGCAAGATGATGTCATGGGTTAAATCTGGAAATAAAGATGATTACAAAGAGGGTAACGCAGCGCGTGGCTAATAAACCAGTTGTTTTAATTGCCGAAGAGTTAAGTCCAGCAACACTAGAGGCACTTGGACCTGACTTTGAGGTGCGCAATTGCAATGGCGCAGATCGCGCTGAGTTATTAGCGGCCCTCGGTAAAGGTGTGGATGCAGTTTTAATTCGCTCTGCTACCAAGATGGATGCTGAAGCAATTGCAGCAGCAAAGGGCTTAAAGGTAATCGCGCGTGCTGGAGTTGGTTTAGACAATGTTGAAATTCCAGCAGCAACTGCTGCTGGTGTAATGGTGGTTAATGCACCGACATCAAATATCGTCTCTGCCGCAGAGCTTGCAATTGGTTTGCTTCTTGCTTCCGCCAGATTTATTTCACCAGCACATGCTGCGCTTCGAAATGGTAAGTGGGCTCGTTCTAAATACACCGGCGCAGAGTTATTTGAGAAAACATTAGGAATTGTTGGCTTTGGCCGGATCGGTCAATTAGTTGCAGCTCGCATGCAAGCCTTTGGTATGGATGTAGTTGCTTATGATCCTTATCTACAACCAGCACGGGCTGCGCAATTAAATGTGCGCTTAGTTGAATTAGATGAACTACTAAAGATTTCAGATTTCATTACTATCCACCTGCCAAAGACAAAAGAGACAGCTAATTTAATTGGCACAGAGGCGCTAAAGAAGGTTAAACCAACGGTGCGCATTATTAACGCAGCACGTGGTGGCGTATTAGATGAAGCAGCACTTTATGAAGCATTAAAAGAGGGCCGCGTTGGTGGCGCAGGTCTTGATGTATTTGCAACAGAGCCTTGCACAGACTCGCCATTATTTGAATTAGATAATGTTGTTGCAACACCGCACCTTGGTGCATCAACTGATGAGGCACAAGAGCGCGCAGGTATTGCAGTTGCAGTTTCAGTCCGTAAGGCATTATCTGGTGAGTTAGTACCAGACGCGGTAAATGTTAAAGGCGGCGCAATTGATCAAGCAGTTCGCCCGGCATTGCCACTTGTTGAAAAATTAGCTCAGGTTGCAACCGCACTTGCTGGTGATCAACTAGCTTCAATCGATGTTGAAGTCCGCGGTGAGATCGCAGTACTTGATGTTTCAGTTTTATCTTCCAGTGCGTTAAAGGGTGCGTTAATTGCAATGGGCGCTGAAGATGTTACATATGTGAATGCGCCAAATTTAGCGACAGAGCGCGGCTTAACATCTGCGGTAACAACAGATCCAGATTCACCAGATCACCGTAACTTAGTATCAGTTCGCGCAGCCTGCACAGATGGCACAACAGTTTTAGTGAGCGGAACCTTGATGGGAATTCGCCAAATCGAAAAGATTGTGGCAATTGATAAATTAGATCTTGATCTAAAGCCAACCAATAATTTGCTATTCCTGCGCTACCAAGACGTTCCTGGCGTAGTTGGCGTAGTTGGAAACTCACTTGGAAAGTTAAAGATTAATATCGCTGATATGCAGGTGGCACGTACTGATATTGGTGGCAGCGCCCTAATGGCACTGACCGTTGATTCATTAATTCCAAATGATTTACTTGATGTAATTGCAAAAGAGACTGGCGCTGCCATGGTTCGCTACGTTAATTTGGTGACAGAGTGAAATCCTTTAATTTAGCTGTCATCGCTGGAGATGGTATTGGCCCTGAAGTAGTTGACGAGGGCTTAAAGGTTTTGGCAGCGGTATCGAAAAAATATGATCTAACCTTTAATCAAACTCCTTATGAGTTAGGTGCTAAGTACTGGCACAAAACAGGTGAGACTCTTCCGGATTCAGTAATGGGCGAGCTGGCAAAAGCTGATGTTATTTTGTTAGGCGCAGTAGGAGACCCAACAGTTCCAAGTGGAGTTTTAGAGCGCGGCTTGCTACTAAAACTTAGGTTTGCCTTTGAGCACTACATAAATTTGCGACCAGCAAAGTTATTTCCAGGTGTTACATCACCAATTACAAACAATAAAGGAATTGATTTTTTGGTTGTGCGTGAGGGCACAGAGGGTTTATATGTTGGCGCTGGCTCAATAAAGGATGAGGGCACAAAAACTGAGCTAGCGATAGAGGAATCAATTAATACTTATAAAGGAGTGGAGCGAGTAATTCGCGACGCCTTTAACAGAGCGCAACTGCGCCCACGTAAGAAGTTAACTTTGGTGCATAAGAACAATGTGTTAACTCGCGCTGGTGGCCTTTGGACCCGGGTATTTAATGAGGTTGCCAAAGAGTTTCCAGAGATTACAACTGATTACCTGCATGTGGACGCCGCCTCTATGTTCTTTGTAACAAACCCTGAGCGCTTTGATGTTGTAGTTACCGATAACTTATTTGGTGACATTATTACTGATATTGCAGCAGCTATATGTGGTGGAATTGGTTTGGCGGCTAGTGGAAATATAAATCCAACCGGGGCTTTTCCTTCGATGTTTGAGCCAGTACATGGCAGTGCACCAGATATTGCTGGAAAGAATTTAGCTGATCCGACCGCAACCGTCTTATCAATTGCCATGATGTTAAATCATCTTGGTGAGGTCAAAGCAGCAGCTGATGTTGAGGCTGCGGTCGCTGCAGATTTATTAGCTCGTGGTGATAAGAAGCGTTCAACTACTGAAATTGGTGATGCATTAGCGAAGGCGGTCTCATGAAGGTTTTAATTAACAAATCTGGTAATCCAGTTAAAGATGAGCTACGCGATGAGCGAGTTAAATCTCCTGGTTTTGGCAAGTACTACACCGATCATATGGTCATCGCAGAGTGGGATGAAAAAACTGGTTGGTCAGATGCACAATTAAAAGCCTACGCACCATTAACTCTTGATCCAGCGACCATGGTCTTTCATTATGGTCAAGAGATCTTTGAAGGCATGAAGGCTTACATCCAACCCGATGGTGGTATTTCATTATTTAGACCAGATGCCAATGCAAAACGTTTTGCAAAATCTGCTGCTCGTAGTGCACTGCCAGAGATGCCAATTGATTTCTTTGTGCAAACAGTTGAGGAGTTAGTAAAGGCTGATAAGAATTGGGTACCAAAAAATATTGGTGAGTCCCTATATATCAGGCCATTTATGATCGCAACAGAGGTTGGATTAGGAGTACGCCCATCAAATAAAGCAACTTATATTTTGATCGCAACTCCAGCTGCCGCATATTTTAATGCAGCTAATGCAGTAACTGTTTGGATTTCAACTGAGTATGTGCGTGCTGCAATTGGTGGCACAGGTGAGGCAAAGTGCGGTGGAAACTATGCAGCATCACTAGTTGCACAAAAACAAGCAGCAGCGCAGGGCTGTGAACAAGTTGTTTGGATTGATGCCAAAGAGCGCAAATGGATTGAAGAGATGGGTGGCATGAATCTTTACTTTGTAAAGGGTAAAGGCAGTGATGCCAAGATCGTTACACCGAAATTAACTGGCACATTACTTCCTGGCATTACTCGCGATTCAATTCTTTCAGTTGCTGCCGATCTTGGTTATAAAACTGAAGAGGCAATGATCTCGATGGATGATTGGCGAGATGGCGTTGCCTCCGGTGAGATCTCAGAAATCTTTGCATGTGGAACTGCTGCAGTTGTTACTGCAGTTGGAACTGCAAAATCAGCACAAGGTGCTTGGGTAACTGGAGATGGCAAGCCTGGTCCAATCACAAATCAAATTCGCCAGACATTACTTGGAATTCAACATGGCACGATTGCAGATAAACATGGTTGGAATAAACGAGTTATC
>CAITID010000192.1 GCA_903892335.1 uncultured Actinomycetes bacterium | reverse complement strand
TGGAATAAACATTCCAAATAAGAACAGAGTAAAGATGATATTTGAACCGCGGAATTTCCACTTAGCAAATACGTAGCCATTTATCGAACCAATTACTGCACTTATTAATGAGGACTGAACCACGAAGAACAGGGTTCGAAGCATTGATTCACTTAAACCGTTTGGAAAATAAGCGGCTCCATTCCAGGCTACTGACCATGCGCTGAAATCAAGTGGGAATGGTGGTTTGAAAGCATTAATCAGGTAAACATTGTCAACGCCCTTAAAGGAGTTAACTACCATTACATAAATTGGCATAACTACTAGGAACCAAATTAATACCAGAGCTATGTATCTAAAGATCAGCCAGAATTTCTCCATACCTGTTAATTTACGTTTAGAGTTACGAGCAACCTGTTTTCCAGTTACCCGATCAACAATATCTTGACTCATTAGCGGTAAGCCTCCTGTTTGTTAACATACCTTAAGTACGGAACAACTACTAAGGCCACCATAATTAGAATAAAGACTGAGATAGCAGTTCCTTTTGCTAAATCACCGCTATCAAAAGTTGCCTCCCACATATACACGGCAACTACCTGAGTTCCATATGACTTTCCATTGATTCCAACAATTAAATCAAACATTTTCATGGACACGTGACCAAGAATGATAAAAATAGTTAGAACTGTAGGGGTCAATTGTGGAAAGAGAATTTGGCGATAGATTTGAAATTCAGTAGCGCCATCAACTCTGGCTGCTTCCCGCATCTCATCTGGAATTCCGCGAAATCCGGCCAAGAATAAAGCCATTACATAACCCGACATTTGCCAAACAGCTGGAATCGCCATCGAATACATGGCGCCGTTTTCGGAGAGAATCCAATCGTTTTGTAAAAACCCAAGACCAATACTTCGCAAGATTAAATTGAATCCGGCTGCATCCTCACCTTTTTCGGTAAAGAACAGCCAGCGAAAGGCGGTACCCATTGCGATGAATGAGATTGCCATTGGGTATAAATAGAAAGATCTAAAAAATCCCTCGCCTTTAATTCCCTTTTCTAAGAGCAAAGCCATAATAAAACCGGCCAATAATGTGGCTAGCATGAAAGTTAAAGTAAATTTAATTAAGTTGCTTAGCGCGTGAGTAAATCTCTCATCAACTAGCAAATCTGTGTAATTTTTTAGCCCAACATTTTCAACTTTTTCAACATATCCAGAGTTTCTATTGCTTAGTGAAATATTTATAGTCCACAGAATCATGCCGTAGACAAATATTGCCACTGCGATGATAGAAGGTAGAACAAAAAAGAAACCACCCAATCTAAGGTGTAGTTTCTTCTTTTCTTTGATTGATTTCATTAAAACTCCGAATCAATATTTGCCTTCTATTAAAGGAGCAAGTCTGGCGATTTAATTCGCCAGACTTGCCATTACTTTTTTTACTTGTTTGGACTACTTAACTACAGCAGCTTGTGCCGCAGCAAGATCCTTTGCCAAACCAGCATTGTCCTTTGCACCACCGGATACGTACTTACCAACAGCAGCGTTCATGGCAGCCATGAACTTGTTGTCAGCAGTTACACCGTGTGCAGTTGATCCAACTAAACGATCCTTTGCCCAGTCAGCAGCAGCTGCCTTTAGGTAATCATCGTATAGGGATAGATCTGAGTCGGTACGAGCTGCAATTGAACCCTTTAGAGGGTTGAATGCATCTTGTCCTTCTTTAGATCCAGCTAACTTCAACCATGTTAGAGCAGCATTACGGTTCTTTGCTCCAACTGGAAGTGTGAATGTGTCAGATAACCATTGGTAAATTCCAACAGTTCCAGGACCAGGAGCAAATGTGTAATCAGTTCCAAGAACTGCACCTTCATTTTGCCACTGAGCTGATGCCCAGTCACCCATGATAAAGAATCCGCCGGTGCCCTTAGTAATTGCAGCTCCTGCTTCTCCCCAACCAAATGAGTTCTTGCCCTTGTCACCGTAAGAAAGTAGACGTTGGTAATTCTTTAGTGCAGTAGCAACCTCTGGACCTTCCCATGATGTTGCGCCAGTGAATAGACCTTCGAACTTCTCAGGTCCCATTGATGCAACAAGAACGTAGTCTAGAAGGTGAGCCATAGCCCAGCTTCCTTCTCCACCAGCTAGAACCATTGGAGTCTTAACGCCAGCCTTCTTGAACTTCTCAAGATCAGCAAACATTTCATCTAATGTTGTTGGTGCCTTTGTGATTCCAGCTTTTGCAGCTGTACCAGGATTCCACCACAACACGTTTGCGCGGTGAATGTTTACAGGAACTGAGTAAATCTTTCCATCTAGTGTTGTTTGCTTAATCAAATCTGCAGGGAATGACTTATCCCAGCCTTCTGATTGGTACAAAGATGTTAGATCTTCTAGCTTGCCTTGTGCTGCATAGCTAGCAATAACTTCTAATCCAGCGTGTGCCTGGAATGAGTCAGGTGCGTCACCAGCATCCATACGGCTTACTAGAACAGCCTTTGCGTTTACACCAGCACCACCAGCAACAGAGGCATTAATGAACTCTGTGTTTGGGTTTTGTGCCTTGTATAGATCTACTAATGCGCCAAGTCCAGCAGCTTCGCCACCAGATGCCCACCAAGTAAATATTTCAAACTGTGTGTCTGTATTTGCTGTTTCATCACTTGATGAAGAACAACCTGTGATCGCTAATGCGATTGCAGATGCTGCAGCAATCAGACGAATTGAACCTTTACGCATTCAATTCTCCATTTCTTTTAAGAGAGTCTCTGTAAGAGATTTGGCGCAACGAGGACCGTCGAACCTGAGCCGATCATTGCCTTTCTGCGAGGGGCCGTCAACAATCAACAGGTAAAGATTGGGCATCTTTTTACCTATTTACCTGATTGTTATAAACAGGTAGGCGGATATCTCAAGTAGTGGTCAAGGGTTCTAGAAGTGACCAGAAATAGTCGTAATCTTCTCGCCATGACCTCCAAAAAACATGATCTAAAAAGATTGTCCACAATATTTACTGCAGCCCTTGCCTCTGATTGTTTAGATCACATGGGTTATCGCAATCAAGTTTTGAAATCAGATATTGAAATGATTTCCGGTGATGGCGTAATGATGGGTTACGCATTTCCAGTAAAAGTTGAAGCTGTTTTTGAAGCACCAGAAGTTCCTTATGTTGGTTTATTGAAAGCACTCGATGAGGTTGGTGAAGATCAGGTTTATGTCACACCATCAAATCGAAATAATGGTGGTGATCATCCAGCAGCTTTTTGGGGTGAGCTACTTTCAACTGCCTGCAAACATAAAGGTGTTGCCGGTGCCTTAACTGATGGTCCAGTTAGAGACACCGTAAGAATGCGTGCAATGGGTTTTAAAGTTTTTGGTGTTGACACATCACCTCTTGATATCAACTCTCGCTATGAAGTAGTTGCACACAATGTGCCTTGCGTAATCGATGGCGTAACGATAAATCCTGGTGATTTAATTGTTGCCGATATTGATGGCGTAGTTGTAGTTCCAGTAGATCAAATTGATGAGGTAATAGCTCGCGTGGAGGAGAAAAACTCTGGTGAGAACTTATTCCGTGACGCTGTTCGTCAAGGAATGGCGCCATCAGAGGCATTTGCCAAGTTTGGCGTTTTATAGATGAAACCAATAGTCCAAGTCTCACTTGATTTAACAGATATTAAAGAGGCAATGGAGATGGCACACACCGCAATGCGCGCTGGTGTTGATTGGTTAGAAGCAGGAACGCCTTTTATTTTGGCTGAAGGTTTGCATGGTGTTCGAGCACTCCGTAGTGAATTCCCAAACATTCCAGTTATTGCAGATTTAAAAACTATGGATGGCGGTTACTTAGAAGCACAAATGATGGCAAAGGCTGGCGCAACACATGTTGTTGTAATGGCGCGCGCTCATCCAGAAACTATCAAGGTAGTTGTGCAAGCTGGCAAAGATTGTGGCGTAACTGTGATGGGCGATAATTTAGGTTGTGAAGATATGGTGGCCGGCGCCAGGATGCTAGAAGATTTAGGTTGTGACATGGTGATTCACCATATTGGTTATGACGAGCGACGCGGAATTGCAGCCGCTGGAAAAACTCCACCAAATCCACTTGA
>CAITID010000191.1 GCA_903892335.1 uncultured Actinomycetes bacterium | reverse complement strand
CTTACTCTCCCCTTTCTTTGACAACCGAGCAACGGTTCCATCAAAGAGATCAAATAGCACAAAAATAGAAACAACAGTTATACCAATAATAAATTGACCTTCACTAAAGAAATACAGTGCACTTATTGAGGTTCCAACTCCACCAATTGCTGAAATCCAATTAGCGCTTACGCCAATTTTGATCAAAAATTTTGCAAAAGGCTGAATTATTCGGACGACAGGATCTCTAAAACTGCTCTGTAACATAAATACCATCGTAGGCTTAGGACCGATGCCAAACCTAATCAACGCACGTTATTTATTGGGAGAACACTCCCTAAAAGCGCAGATCGCCGATCACTTGGCTTTGACCATATCTGATGATTTTCCCGATGCCACAGCTGAAGTAGTTGTCGTAATTGCAAGTGCAAAAGATGGAATTTCTCAAAAATTAGTTAACGATTGGACCTCATTTCGGGAAAGGTATGTACCCACAATTGTTTTAATTCTAGATTTTGAAAGTGGAGAAGTTGATTTTGAGGACATGAGCGCAATCGTTGGAAAGATGCTCGAACCTGTTGTAACTCCCTATTTAGTGCTGCATGCCGATAATGGTGATCCAACAGCACTAATCAATTTAGAGAATTTAAAGATAACAAATTATTCAAACAATCAGATAGTCCAGCAAGACAGCGATCCAGAGCATCAGGAGTTGGTTGCCGATTTTGCTGATGAATTAAAGGTTGCTTTGCAAGAAGGCGGTTGGGAGCAGTTTGTTCAGGGATTAATTGTTACCGCAATCCCAGTCGTCGTTGAAAATAAATTAGGTTTGGCTGAAGCTAAAAGGTTTTTAGATTTGATTCCACGCCGCAGCTAGTTGGGCTCTAGATTCACTTAACAATTGCGGAATCACCTTAGTTTTACCAATAATCGGCATAAAGTTTGCATCCCCTGACCATCTAGGCACTAAATGCTGGTGTAGATGACCAGCAATTCCAGCACCAGATACTGCGCCTTGATTGATGCCGATATTAAATCCCATCGCATTTGAAACTTTTCGCACAACTTTCATCGCATGGGCGGTGAGTTCGGAGATTTCAGATAGCTCTGATTTAGTTAATTCCGTTAGATCGGCAACATGACGATTAGTACAAACCAATAAGTGCCCAGCGTTGTATGGATATAAATTCATAACCACATAAGAATCTTTTCCACGAAATACGATCAACGCTTCTTCATCACTTAACTTTAATATTTTACAAAATGGGCATTCAACATTATTTCCAGGTAATGGTCGGTTTTCACCATCCAAATAACTCATACGGTGTGGTGCCCATAATCTCGCCCAAGCATCTGGCATTCCTGCGCCACCGGCCATGGCAGATTCACTCATTTAAATCTGAGTTCTATTTTTGATTGCATCAAGCACCTCAGCGATGGCTGCTGAAATCTGCAGACCATTCTTCTGTTCACCGTTTCGGTATCTAAAGGATACGGTTCCTGCAGTTTGATCTTCTTCACCAATAATCATCATGTATGGAATCTTCTCTAATTGCGCATTTCTAATTTTTTTCTGCATACGCTCATCTGAAGAATCAATTTCTGCGCGAATACCCGACTTTTTAAACTCTTTTATTACTTGCGCTAAATAAGGTTGGAAAGTTTCTGCAACTGGAATTCCGCGCACTTGAACTGGCGCCAGCCATGCTGGGAATGCTCCCGCATAGTGCTCTGTGAGAACGCCAAAGAATCTTTCGATTGAACCAAATAGCGCACGGTGAATCATCACAGGTTGCTGCTTTGTTCCATCAGCTGCGGCATACTCTAAATTAAATCTTTGCGGTAATTGAAAATCCACTTGAATTGTAGACATTTGCCAGGTGCGACCAATTGCATCTCTAGCTTGAACTGAAATCTTAGGACCATAGAAAGCTGCACCGCCTGGATCTAGTACTAACTCTAAATTTTGCGCCAGCGCTGCAGCTCGTAATGCTTCAGTGGCAGATTCCCAATCACCTTCTTCACCTACTGATTTTTCTGGATTTCGAGTTGAAAGTTCAAGGTAGAAATCAGATAGTCCATAATCGCGAAGTAAGTTAAGTACAAACGTTAAAAGTGAATCTAACTCTGCTGCCATCTGATCTTTTGTGCAGTAGATGTGCGCATCATCTTGAGTGAAACCTCGAGCGCGAGTAATTCCATGAACAACTCCTGATTTTTCATAACGATAAACAGTTCCGAATTCAAATAATCTAAGTGGTAGATCTCGATAAGATTTAGCTGATGATTTATAAATTAGATTATGAAATGGGCAATTCATCGGTTTCATATAGTATTTTTGGCCAGCTTTTTTAATGGTTCCATCCGCATGATGCTCTTCATCCATAACCATCGGTGGATACATACCGTCTGCATACCACTGCAAATGTCCAGAAGTTTCAAAGAGTGCAGCTTTAGTTAAATGTGGAGAGTAAACAAATTGATAATCCTCTTCTTCATGGCGCAAGCGGGAGTAATCCTCCATCGCTCTTCGGATGATTCCGCCTTTGGGATGAAAAACAGCTAGACCAGAACCAATCTCTTCCGGAAATGAAAATAGATCTAGCTCAGCGCCTAATTTTCGATGATCGCGTTTTTCAGCTTCAGCCAGTAAGAATAAATAATCCTCCAACTCTTTCGAACTTGGCCAAGCAGTACCGTAAATTCTCTGCAACATTGGATTCTTTTCAGATCCTCGCCAGTACGCACCAGCTGCTCGCATTAATTTAAATGCTGGAATGTGTTTGGTTGATGGTAAATGGGGGCCACGACATAAATCACTCCATACCGCATTGCCATCTCTTCCTAAATTGTCATAAATAGTTAACTCACCTTTACCAATTTCAACAGCGGCATCATCTTCTAAATTGCCGGATTTCAAACCGATTAATTCACACTTATATGGCTCATTTTTTAATTCCAGAAGTGCTTGTTGCTCTGTAATCACTCTGCGTTTAAATCTCTGGCCAGATTTAACAATCTTTCGCATGGCTGTTTCTAGCTTTTCAAGATCAGTTGGTGTGAACGGTGTCTTGGGATCAAAATCGTAATAAAAACCATCGCGAATTGGTGGTCCGATTCCTAATTTAGTCTCTGGGAAAACTTCCTGAACGGCTTGAGCCAGAACATGTGCTGTGGAATGTCGCAATACATTTAAACCATCAGGTGAGTTAATGCTTACAGATTCAACTACATCACCCTCATGCAGATCACTCCAAAGATCTTTTAGTTCACCATTGATGCGACAGACGATGACATCCGAATCTTCGGCAAATAACTGGGTTGGCTTTTGATCACTCTCAACTGATTGCGCTGAGCCATTTACAATTACTTTGATTAACCCAGGCATGAGGCTAGGTTATCAAAACCCACCAGCGCTAGCTGTTATTTACCCGCTTTAACGAATGTATATGTACCAAATTGCGAGTATTACTAATGAAAAAGCAAAGAAAGTTGCTACTAACAATTCACGGTGTTCTTTCTTCAAGCCAGTTTTGCTAGCTGCTTTACTTGCACTCTCCTTGGCTCGCTCTAAGACCATTGAAGCCCAAGCGAACTCTGTAGCCAAAATTCCTAATCCGGCGAAAATGATTAGCCAACCGGGCCCAGGCGTAATCAAAAAGACCAAACCAATCACTGTGACTGCTCCACCAATAACACCAATTAAAACTCGTTTGACTAGTGCTTTCATGGATTTAGATTACCCATTAATTTCAAATCTAGGGATTCAAGCAAAGCGTCCCCCTTTTCGTGGCGCGGAAATAATTTTTGATCAATTCTCTCAATCCGCTGCATCAACCTAATAGATGAACTGGTGTAGACACATTGCGCCTTTAACAACTCTTCGTATGTAATTACTGCTTCTTTAACTCCGAACCAACTGATCAAAAGCTCACGCATAATGCCGGGAAGGCAACCTGTTGATGTATGTGGCGTTATCCATCCTTGCTCTGTCAGTAGGATCAAATTGGCAAGGCCGGTTTCTACAACCTCATCTCGTTCATTAATAAAAATCGCATCATCAAAACCCAAATTTTCGGCATACCGCAATGCTGTGATGGAATCGGTGTAAGAGATGGATTTAATTCCAGCAGTTAAAGATTGACTATTTTTTGTGTAAGGGAATTTGGTCAATGTTGCATTTTCTGAAATCTCAGCAACTGGTTGCAAGGTTAGGAACCATCCACCATCTCCTAGGCAAACCACCCTTAGCCTATTTCGACCAATCTCATCCTTTAAAATCATTTCAATTGCAAGTTCGATGTCTATTTTTGGTGGGGTTGTTATCAAAATCTTTTCTGCAGCTTTTTCTAATCTAGCAAAGTGTCGATCCCAAGCGATTGCCACCTGATCAATACTTAGAATGGTTTCAAACACACCATCACCACGAAGTAAAGAGCTATCAATCGGCAAGATGTTATCCGAATCTGAAACTACGCCTTTAAAATAACTTTTCATCTTTAATTTCCACCAGCGATACTTATCAATCGCCGTGCTTTTAGCTCCGTCTCTTCCCACTCTGCCGTTGCCTGACTTTGCCAGGTAATACCTGCGCCAGTACCAAAATGTATTTGTCGATCATCATAACTCCAAAAGATGCGAATGCCGACTGAAAGATTGGAGCTTTTCTCTTGGCTCCATCCAATTACGCCACAGTATGGGCCGCGCTTTTCATTTTCTATCTCTTGAATACTTTTGAGCGCTGAACTTTTTGGCGCCCCACTGATCGAGCCAGCAGGCGTTAACACTTTAAGAATTTGTGGCCAGATCACATCATCTTTTATCTGCCCAACTACATCAGAGACTAAGTGATACAAACCAGGATGTTTTTCAGTTGCTAATAACCTTGGGACATCTACGGTACCTGCCTTACTAATCTGACTAAAATCATTTCTCATCAAATCAACGATCATTATATTTTCAGCTGTGTCTTTTTCACCGAAATAATCTGTTTCAGATGTTCCCTTAATTGGTGAGGATTTAATATGCGTGCCCGCTCGACTTAAGAATAATTCCGGAGAAGCAGAAGCAATCTCCAGTCCTGGTATTTTCAAGTAACAGGCATATGGAGATGGATTCTCCTGCAGTATCAGATTTGCCAAGCCCAACAGTGATTGATTGCAATTCGCTGTCAAAATTCGACATAGGTTAACCTGATAAACCTCACCTTGAGCAATTAACTCTTTTATGCGATCTACATTTGTTTCATACTCATTCTTTGTTTGCGAACTAGACCATTTAGTGTCCAATTTTTCCCAGGTGGCAGTAGGAAGTTGCGCCCTTGTTACTGATGCAAATCTGGCAGCAAGAAATTCGGACTCAAAATTCTGAACTACTGCCCAAAATCCTGGCTGATCCAATGATTTTGGATCATTGGAAATTTCAACGCAATCGGTGGCCAATTGCCCATCCATCCAAAAAATTGAATTCGATAACTCCATGTTTGAACGGTACCTGCTTGTATCCACAATTGCGGATGTGCCAACTGGTTTGGGATACGATAGATTTCACCTCGCAGTATGCGGACGTAGCGCAGTTGGTAGCGCGGAACCTTGCCAAGGTTCAGGTCGCCGGTTCGAACCCGGTCGTCCGCTCCATATTTTTCTCTTAAGGTAAATGCAAATAGCTAGGTCGGATGGCCGAGAGGCGAGGCTCGGGACTGCAAATCCCGCTACACGGGTTCAAATCCCGTTCCGACCTCCAGAGTTAATTCTTAAGCAAGTGGCGGTCTTGAAATTATTGCCTTGCAACCTCTTAAAGTAAAACTTCCTGCCTGATGTGCAATGACAACCGCGTCACCACTTTCAACCGAAAAAGTTTCTCCGTTTTCAAATTCTAAACTGCCACTTCCCTCTAATACCAATAAAATTCCAAAGCCTGCCTCTATCTGAGTTTGATCTCCAGCTAAGTAATCTGCTCTGAAAAAATCATCTGCAATCGAATTAAAAATTCTTTTTGAATTGTTATCACTCTTATCAAAACGAGTAATTATCTCCGTATTCTCGGCATCACTCAGCGGATCCAACCTCAATGCATCCAACGCAATTTCATAGCCGAGATCTAGATGCCCATCTTTATCCCCGTCTACAGCAAAACCATCCCATTCAAGCAAGATAGATAAATCTGTTGGTTCTTGAAGTTCTAGTACAAAGATTCCTGCTTCAATCGCATGCGCCACACCTGCTGGCACAAAAACTACATCGCCTGCCTTTACCTTTAGAAAATTTAGTGAATCCAACAAACCTTGCGAATTATGGTCGTTGACTAACTTAGCCACCTCTGCCTTACTCATTTTACGATTAAAACCAACTCCAACTTTTGCACCATCTGGTGCGTCCAAAATTATCCAAGCCTCCGTTTTGCCATGATCTAAATGCAATTTATCAGCCGCAAATTTTTTATCTGGGTGATAGTGAACCGGCAGCCGTTGATCTGGATCTAGCAACTTAACCAAGATTTCAATTGAGCTTCCATATTTTTTAAAATGTTTCTCACCCAGCCAAGTAATCGGATTGGCTTCGATTTCATCCCGAAGCAGCTTTCCGTCTGCCAGTAGTGATAAGCCATTTACTGACTGCCCAAAACGTGTAGTCGTAGATGCAATCCACTCTTCTGGGCGCATTGGTCCACCCGGACCTTTTCGCAATTTTCCGATTCGATTTCCGCCTCGATAGAAGTGATCGAATTGGTTAGAAGGTAGTTTGGCGACAAGTGGGCTGTGATTATTCATCTTGCTAGTTTAAAGGTTAAAATCCGAACATGCTAGAAAAATCCGATCGCCCGTGGGGTCGATATGAAGTCTTAAAAGAAAGTGATAATTTTAAAGTTAAGACGATTTATGTTAATCCAGGTAAAAGGATCTCCTATCAACGCCATCAGAAAAGAGCTGAGCATTGGTATATCGCAGAAGGCTCTGGTGAAGTAACAATTGATGGCATTACTACAGCCGTAAGTGCCGGTTCAGTAGTTGATATCAAAATGAAGCAACTCCACCGAATTGCAAATACTGGATCAACGCAATTGGTTTTTGTTGAGGTTCAAACTGGCACCTACTTTGGTGAAGATGACATCGAACGTGTTGAGGATGATTTCGGTAGGTAGTTTTCTTGTTTAATTATTTCTTGCATACTTTCCACCAAAT
>CAITID010000190.1 GCA_903892335.1 uncultured Actinomycetes bacterium | reverse complement strand
CTAACAATACGAATTGGAAGTTTATTCTCTAGGTAATAAAAGTAAGCAAGACTTTCATCCACAGCTTTTGCTTCACTGTATGACCATCTTGATTTTAGTGGGTGACCAATAATTCGATCATCCTCTTCATTTAAGGGCACTTTGTCATTCTTGCCATAGATCTCACTAGTTGAGGCAATTAAAACTGGCTTTCTATACTTATCACAGGCCTCAAGCACAATCTCACTACCTTGAAGATTTGTTTTAAGACTCTCTAGTGGCTTGTTAACAATATTTAACACACCAAGGGCTGCCGCTAAGTGAACAACATAATCACTTTCTGAGACTAATTTATCAATTGCTGCTTTATCTAGAATGTTGCCTTCATGAAAAGTTATCTTTTCTTTAATCCCAGATAAATTAACAGGTGAGCCAGTTGAGAGATTATCAAATACGATTACCTGATCACCTCTGGCAGTCAGTTTTTCAATAAGGTGGGAACCTATGAAGCCTGCTCCTCCAGTAATTAAATACTTCACTAAATAGATCCTCGTGTATTAAGTATTGGAACATTTCCAAGCTTTGTCAGATCTAGATAATCATGGGGCGTAGCAATAATTGCTAGATCATAATTACTGCTTAGCGCACTTGATTTTTCACCATTCCATTCTTGCACTAACTCATCATGCCAAAACACTTGCGCACCTTTTTGTTTTAAACCAACTATTAAAGACTCCGCTGGGCTCTCCCGAACATCAGCCACGTTTGGCTTATAAGCAACCCCTACTACCAATACCCTTTTTGCTTTCAATCCACCAACTTTTTCCTCTGCCCTTCCAACAAAATACCCAGGTATCTCTTGGTTTATTTGATCCGCTAAATCAATAAAGCGAGCTGGGGCGCCTATCTCGCGAGCTTTATTTGCCAGGTATAAAGGATCTACGGGTATGCAGTGCCCGCCAACTCCAATACTTGGATAAAAAGGCATGAAGCCATACGGCTTAGTCGCTGCGGCACTGATAACTGCATTTATATCTATCCCTAATTTTTGGCAAAAAATTGCTATCTCATTAATGAAAGATATATTAATCAATCTAAAGCTGTTTTCAAGCAGTTTTGATGTTTCCGCAATTTCCAGCGAATCACATTTAATCAACCTGTCTATAAAATGAGAGTAAAACTGGATGGCTTTTTCACAAGCTTGATCAGTAAGCCCAGCTATAAGTTTTGGCGTATTCCTAACTTCCCATAATTTGTTTGCTGGATCAATTCTTTCAGGTGAAAATGCAACCAAAAATTCATTTTGCTTTAATCCAGAACCCTTTGCAAGTAGTGGTGCAACTATATTTCTTGTAGTTCCAGGTTCTACTGTGGATTCTAGAATTACCAACATTTCTTTTCTTAAATATGGGGCAATGGCTTTTAAAGCGCTCTCTAGGATGGAAAGATCTGGTTTGTGGTCAGAAGTCAATGGTGTTGGCACGCATATTACAATAACCTCTGAATCTTTAATTCTTGCAAATTCTGTCGTGGTCAGCAATCTTTTGTTCTCGATTAATTCATGAATTTTCTGATCTGAAATATCTTCAAGTGGAGAAATGCCCTTATTTATTGTTTCAACACGTACCCGATTTATGTCGATTCCTACTACCTGAAAGCGTGAACTTGCTGCAGCAACAGATAGAGGTAAACCAACGTAGCCTAAGCCAACCACCGAGATAATTTGGGTCAAAGTTTTTCCATATTTGTTTTTGCTATTTCGGCTTGCTCGGTATTTGGGGCAAAGTTTAGTATCTTTTGAAACATACTTTTTGCTTGCTCTTTATTGCCCATTTGGAGATAAAGCATTCCTAATTCATTATAGTTCACGGCGTTCCAGGGATCAAGATCCGCAATTTTTGATAGCGATTTAACAGCCAATTCAAAATCTTGTCTTTGAGAAGCGAGATAGGCAATTGCATTGAGATAGTAAATGTTTCTAGAATCCGAATCGATTAACTTATCTAATTCGGTATAACTCTGTTGTGAGAAACCGGCTTCATAAAGCAATAGTGCAGACTTAAATTTGTAGTAAGGATCCGATAATGGATTCTCAGTCAAATCTTCAAAATACTTAACTAAAGCGGATTTGCCTTCTTGGGTATTCGCAGAGGCAAAAGCTTGCACCATATAAGTATCTTTTTCCGCTTTATATAAGTATGAGGAAACAATAACAATTGGTATAAACAGCAATATAGCAAGTAATGGTTGAAATAAATTTATTGTCACTTGGTTAGATTTAATACCCTTTATTGAGTCAATAGTTTCTGATTGATTACTATTAAAAGCTAACCCCAGAACGGCCCCACCAAGTAGCCAGCCCCAGACTGAGATCCCAATATTATCAATGGAGATTAAGGATTGTGCTTGAAATCCAATCCAGCTGGTAAGTAAGACCAGCGCAATTTTCTGTTCATCATTTTTAGTATTCTTAACTAGCTTTAAACCTGAGAATAAAACAAAGCCAATTACAGCTAGATATGATAAACCTACAAAAATTCCTGCCGTAGAAAAAAGTTGTATGACCGTGTTATGAGCGTTTGAGCTTGTGATTTCATATCCATACTTTAATGGATAAGCCACTTCTCTAAACTCTTTAAAGTAAGCACCATACCGATCAACACCAATCCCTGTTAAAGGTTTATCTCTAAACATTTCAATTCCAGCTCGCCAATAATAGCCTCGCACGCTCACGGAATCTTTATATAAATACGCTGTAAATGGTCCTTTTTGAAGCATGCCTAAAATTGCAAGTAGGCTCGTTAGGAAAGTCATGGGCAAATAAAGAAATCTCAATTTTTTATAATTTAGATAGATATATACTGTAGAACTAAAAAGTGCGGCAAAAAGTAATGTGATTAAACCTTGCCTAGATTGTGATTTAACTATTGAAAATAAAGCCATAACTAAAAATACAAATGTTAATACCTTAAAGCCCACTGGAATGGACCGAATGAATAAACCACCAAAAGCAATTATTGATAACACCGCAAGAAGTGCAGAGGCAAAATTTGGATTACCAAGTGTTGCAATCATGTTGTTATATGGATTATTCCAATCAACAAAATCTCTTCCAAGAATTTGTATGACCCCATAAAAACTTAAGATAACTCCTACCAAAATTGCACATTTAATGAGTCTTAATGAATAACTAAAATTTAAGGTTCTAGCAGTATATAAAAAAATTACAATCAAACATAAGTACCCAAGAAATCCATTTCTACGCTGTGTATCACCTATAAAACCAATTAACTTAACATCTGTTAAAAGTGTAGAAATTAATAAAGTAGTCGTAAAAAATATAGATAACATCACTACTTTAAATTCTGATGATTTAAGAATTAACGGTTTATTTCTATAAGAATTAATTAAATGACTCAAAATCCAACCAGCCATAACTAAGAGCAATATTAATTTTGGAGTGTTAAATGGGTCGCTTAATTGAGTATTAAAATATAAGGTGACTGAGGCTACGCCAATAATTAAAACCCATACTGAGTTTGAATTAGTTTTTAATCGCAAAGTATTTTGTTTTTTGGCCACGTGAAAATCTTATCTAATAACTTGAGCCTGGGCTCCAAATGGAGTCCAGGCTCAAGGGGTAATTCAGAGATTTAGGGCTATTTAAGCCTTTACCTTCTTCTGAATCTTTAGGACCAAGTTCGTAAGAGTTGTGATCAAGGTCTTTAGTGATGCAACGGTTGTTGCTAAGGCAGTAACAGCTGCAAGAGCTGCTGCGCCATTATCAGTAACTGTTGCTTTTGCAGTTAATTTAACTTGGTTTGCTGCAGCTAGTGCAGTTCCACCAGTTACATATGCTTCAACAGCTCCACCAGATGCTGGCATGTACACCTTAACTGTGTAAACACCAGTTGATGACACCTTACCGGATGTAGCCGTATTGAATGGAAGTGTTGTTGCAGTCATGCTGTCAGCTGAAGCTGAACCATTACCAAATGCAACACTTGAAGTGATTCCACCTGTTTTAAGCATGCTTGTGTAACTACCTGGCGCTACTGGGTTATCAGAAGCATCAGTTGCTGAAACAGTTAAGTAAGCAACTTCACCTGGAGCATATGTTGCCTTGTCAAAAGCTAGAGCAATTTTTACTGGAACATTTAAGTTCACAGTTACTTTGCCAGCTTCTGCAGAAACAGTTGATAGTGCAACGGTGCTCTTATTACGGATTGTAATAGTTGCAGTTCCGTTAGCAGATCCAGTCAATTGGCAGTAATGTCCACCATAAGTTGAATTGTATGCACTACATAATTGACCTGATGTTGCTGCAGCTGCTGTTGCAACTACTCCAAGATCAGATGAATAAGCATAAACTGTAGTGTTGGTTGTCTCCTTGATTACATTACCTGTGGCATCAGTAGCAGTCACAACGAATGCGGTTGCTGCAGATGAACCAATTACTGTTGCAAGTTGTGTAACTGTGTACTTGCTAACTGTGGTGCTGTAGAAGGTTACAGTCTTAGGTGCAAAAGTAACTGATGCTGTTTTAACAGTAATAGTTGCAGTTCCTGAAGAACCATCGCTATAGATGTTAATCTCATCAATTCCAGTTGTAGAAGCCTGAAGGATAAGGGATTTACCTGCGGCCCCACCATCGTTTAGACCTAAGTTACCAATATTTGTAGTAACGGTAATCGATTCGCGAGCTGGGGTACCATCGGCTGCTTTTTGAGTTATTTTAATAAATCCAACTTCAGTTGAAGGTGGTGTTGATGCAGCAGTTACCACATCATCCACGCCAGCAACTGCCGGCGAACCAGAAGTTCCGGCGACCATAACTGCAGTTGATGTACCAGCAGCAGCTGTTACGCCAGTTCCAATTGATGGATCAGTTACTACGGTAGAAACATCACCAGACACAGGAGTTCCTGCAGTTCCGGCTGTATATGGAGTCACAATAACTGTCCATGTGTATGTTCCAGCCTTTGCAACAGCTTGTGCTGAATCAAGTGAGATCATGAAGTCTGCAGCAGCGTAACCACTTGTTCCTGAGGCAGCCAACCAACGATCAGTTCCAGCTGTAACAGAGTCAGTTAATACGTTCTGTGAATAACCTGCAACAGTGGCTTTGCCACCGTTAAGAGCACTGGTACGTACCTCGCCAGTTGAGCTAGCTGTTCCAGTATCCAAGTAAGTCATTCTTGCTACAACAGTTGAGCCAGCTGGCGTAGCCTTTGCTACGAAGCTAACTGTTAATGAGTCCGCTTGTGCGGTCATTAAAGAGTTTACTAGAACTACTGCTGCGGTTGTTGAATCTTGCGACAGAGTTGTTGTTCCAGAGATTATTGAAGCTGTACCATTGCGCACTAATGTGACAGATGGTCCAACTGGTGCAGCTTGTGAAGGAACTGAGCTAAGTACGCCCATTCCCAACGCGGCTACAGCTACAAGCGCAATGCGCTTGAAGTTTGTCTTTGTAGACATTTGTTTCCTTTCGTTAGTCGTTACCAGGAATTTCCTAGTAGCGGCTTCGAGATGAGTCGCACGTGCTGACGCATCTCTTTCCCCCCGCAATATCCGGATTGCAGGAGAAACCTG
>CAITID010000189.1 GCA_903892335.1 uncultured Actinomycetes bacterium | reverse complement strand
TGGGAAACATTTGTGCAACGTGGATTAAAGGCGCAACCAGATGGCACCGAGATCAAAGAGGGCGGAGAACCTGGAATTGCTAACAACTTCTTATCTGGATCTCCAGTAAGTCTTGGAATTGAAGTTAACAAGCCCCAGCCATATGGGTGTTGTGGCTTTTGCAGCACATCACGCACAGTTCCGTACTCGATCGCCTTTCCGGCATACATCAACAAAATATCATCAGCTGTTTCTGCAACCACACCTAAATCATGAGTAATTAAAATAATTGCGGTACCAAACTCTTTTTGCAGGTCGCGAAGTAATTCAAGGATCTGTGCCTGCACCGTTACATCTAGCGCCGTAGTTGGCTCATCAGCAATCAATAATGATGGATTACAAGAAAGTGCCATCGCAATCATTGCCCGCTGGCGCATTCCACCGGAGAACTGGTGAGGGTAATCTCCTACCCGCTTTTGTGGCTCTGGAATTCCAACTCGATCAAGCAT
The DNA here is from genome assembly GCA_903892335.1 of uncultured Actinomycetes bacterium. Classification (GTDB taxonomy): domain Bacteria; phylum Actinomycetota; class Actinomycetes; order Nanopelagicales; family Nanopelagicaceae; genus Nanopelagicus. Next base: position 2,350 of record CAITID010000189.1, on the reverse strand, counting down.
TTCAATTGCGCGCTTTTTTGCCTCACCCTTTGAAACCTTGTTGTGAACTTGGTAGGCCTCAGCGATTTGATTTCCAATTGTGTAGTAAGGATGCATTGCAGCGAGTGCGTCCTGGAAGATCATCGCCATTGATTTACCACGAAGCTTTCGCACTTGGGATTCATTCATGGCATTAACATCCTGGCCATCAACAAAGATCTGACCAGATACTTCAGCGCGAGTTCCCTTATGTAATCCTAAGATTGCAAGGCTGGTGACTGATTTACCAGAACCAGATTCGCCAACTATTCCAAGTGTTTTACCCTTTTCAACTGAGAATGAAAGGTTATCTACTGCGTGAACAACGCCATCTTCGGTTGGAAAATTAACGCTGAGATTTGAGACCTCTAGGTACTTTCTCAAGTTAGGCGAACCTTTGGATCAAGGGATGCATAAACTAAATCCACAATGATATTTGCGGTGATGACAAAGAAGGCAGCAAATAAAACAGTGCCCGTTACAACTGGAATATCAAGGTTTGTAACCGCCTCAGTTGATAACTTGCCTAATCCAGGAACATTAAATACATACTCAGTAATTACAGCGCCACCAAGGAGAGCGCCAAGATCTAGGCCAAAGACAGTCACAATCGGAGTAATGGCGCCACGAAGCACATGCTTCATATTCACATCCCGAGCTGATAATCCTTTTGCCCGAGCCGTCCTTACATAATCCTCACTCATAACCTCGATCATTCCAGCACGGGTTAGGCGTGAGTAAATTGCAGAGAGTAAAAATGCCAAGGTAATCCAAGGAAGTGCCATCTGCTTTGCCCAATCAAGTGGATACTCAAAAGGAGAGGTATATCCGGGCATGGGCAGCCATGCTAATTTATCTACAAATATAAATTGCAAAATTAAACCAACAAAGTAGATCTGCAGTGAGGCCGCACCTAATGCAACACCTTGTGAAAATTTATCAATCATGGTGCCACGTCGAAGTGCTGAAACAATTCCACTAGATAGGCCAACTAACAACCATAAAACGGATGCACCTGCGGCAATTGAAAGTGTTGCCGGCAGGCGATCCATTAATAACGAGGTAACTGGTTGATCTGTTTGGTATGAGTAACCAAGACAAGGAGCGCCACATTGCAGCTCCGCCTCTGAGCCTTTTAAGTAGGTTCGTCCAACAAAAATTCCTTTAATAAATCGACCGTATTGAACCTGTAATGGTTGGTCAATTTCTAGTGCAACCTTGATTCGCTGCATCAGCTCTGGGGTACATGATTTTCCACAAGCAAGCCGTGCTGGATCTGAAGGCAAAATATAAAAAATACTGAAGACGATCGCTGAAACAATGCCGAGAACTAGAGTGCCCGCAGTTACGCGTTTTACTATGTATCTAAACATGACATCTCCAATTCTTTCGCTAAATCTAACCTTGTTATTGATAATTAATTGGCAGCGATTTTACTCGCTGCCAATTAATCAATTGCTTGTTACTTCTTTACGTATGCACCTAACACGCTGAGTGTGGAGTATCCACCATCAACTTGTAGTCCACCTAGCTTTGAACCAGCCATGAAGTTTGACTTTTCAAAGTAGACAGAAACGTGTGCAGCCTTATCTTGGATTAACTTCTGCTCGATATCTCCAAGTAGCTTCTCTTGTGCAGCTGGTGCAGCAGCATCAGCCTTTACAAATAGAGCTTGTAGATCTGAGAAGTTACCACGTGAGTGGTTGCTCTTTGCATCAGTTGCGCTCATTGTGCGACCGTCAAATAATGCATAAACAATTCCTGAAGCAGCAGCCCAGTCAAATGCCCAAGATGTTTGGGTAATGTCTGGCTCATTTGTCTCGCCGCGCTTTGCAGCAGCTGCGTAGAAACCAGAACCTGGGTACTTGTCCATAATTACAGTAAAGCCAGCAGCCTTCAAAGATTGCTCAAGTGCTGCAGCGCGAAGTGGTTCAACACCACGGTCACGGTATGCAAGACGAAGAGTTGTCTTCTTGTTTGTGGCCTTTGCTAGATACGCCTTTGCCTTAGCAATTTGCGCCTCAGGCTTCTTAGTCACATCGCGCTCACATACGGTGAAATCACGGTATGCGCCCTTGATTGACTTAGGAATTGTTGAGTTTGAGTATGAACCAGCTGTTGTTCCACCAGCAGCAAGCAAGATTGACTTGAAGTCAAATGCACACTGAATAGCTTTACGAACATTTACATCTTTAACTGTGTCAACGTTAATTGTGTAGTAACGGTTGTATGCAGATTCAAATGTAAACAAGCGGCTCTTGTAAGCAGACTTTCCAAGTACCTTTGAAAGGTTTGTAACGATGTTTGTATCAAAGCTTACTGAGGTCTTTGC
>CAITID010000188.1 GCA_903892335.1 uncultured Actinomycetes bacterium | reverse complement strand
TTCTTCACCAGTTGGTTCATAATCCAAAGATGCGTAACCACGAGTTCTAGATTTCAAATTATCAAAGAAATCAAAGACAATTTCAGCAAGTGGCAAGGTATAGCGAATTTCTACTCGATCCTCAGATAAGTAATCCATGCCTTTTAAGATGCCCCGGCGTTGCTGACAAAGTTCCATGATGCTTCCGATAAATTCAACCGGAGATAAAATTGTTGCGCGAACAACTGGCTCCATTACCTCTGAGATTTTTCCATCTGGATACTCAGATGGGTTAGTAACAAGTAATTTTTCACCGTTATCTAAGCTCACGTTGTAGACCACACTGGGCGCTGTAGAAATTAAAGTTAAACCAGCCTCACGCTCTAATCGCTCACGCACAATTTCCATATGTAAAAGTCCAAGAAAACCACAACGAAATCCAAATCCAAGTGCGGTCGATGACTCTGGCTCAAAAACTAGGGCTGCATCATTTAACTGCAACTTATCTAGCGCCTCGCGCAACATTGGGTATTCAGCGCCATCAATTGGAAATAAGCCAGAGAAAACCATGGGCTTAGGATCTTTATATCCGGCAAGTGGATTGGTTGTTGGGTTGTTGTAAGTAGTAACCGTGTCACCAACTCGTGATTGGCGGACATCTTTTACGCCAGTGATTAAGTAGCCAACCTCACCAACGCCTAATCCCTTACTTGCAATCGGCTCTGGTGAAATCACACCAACTTCTAACATCTCATGTCTTACCCCAGTTGAAAACATTTGTATCTGATCACGAGGTGAAAGGTGTCCATCAACTACTCGGACATAGGTAACTACACCTCGATAAAGATCATAAACTGAGTCGAAAATTAAGGCTCTAGTTGGTGCTTTGGAATCACCAGTCGGTGCTGGAATTTGCTTCACAATTTGATCAAGTAACTCAAGCACGCCATCACCAGTTTTGCCCGAAACGCGAAGGCAATCCTCTGGCTGGCAGCCAATTAATTTTGCTAATTCAACTGCAAATTTTTCTGGTTGCGCTGCAGGCAAATCAATCTTATTTAATACTGGAATGATGGTTAAATTATTTTCCATTGCTAAATAAAGGTTTGCCAGTGTTTGCGCCTCAATTCCTTGCGCACAATCCACCAACAAAATTGCACCTTCACAAGCAGCTAGCGAGCGCGATACCTCATACGTAAAGTCAACGTGCCCCGGTGTATCGATCATATTTAATATGTAATCCTGATTATCAATTCCAGATTTCCAAGGTAGGCGAACTGCTTGGCTCTTAATTGTGATGCCGCGTTCGCGCTCGATATCCATGCGATCTAAATACTGGGCTCGCATATTCCGATCTTCGACAACACCGGTAATTCCGAGCATGCGATCTGCCAATGTAGATTTACCATGATCAATATGGGCAATAATGCAAAAATTGCGGATTTGATTTGGATTTGTTGAAGCAGGTTGCGGCGCTTTCGCCGAGTCAATTGCAGGCATCGCTACTTTGCCCTTACGCCGTTAAATTTGTTGGCGAATTAACGTACGCCAGCTTTGTTAGCTAATTTAGCCAACGCTGACTTTTTGTTTGCTGCTTGGTTAGCATGGATAACGCCCTTTGATACAGCCATATCCAATGAACGTGATGCATCGCGAAGTTCAGCAGTGATCTTGCTCTTATCGCCAGCAGTAATTGCATCGCGGAAACGACGGATCGCTGTCTTTAGTGCTGAGCGGTACGCCTTGTTGCGATCCTGCGCCTTGTTATTGGTGCGAATACGCTTGATCTGCGACTTAATATTTGCCACGAATAGAGTTCCTTTTCATTTGAAATTTACTTAATTAATTTTTTAGAGAAGGCGCATCGTATCAGCGCCATCGATTAGGCTCAAACTGAGCGTATTTACTTACTTCCGCGGGCGGTACTTATGGTGATTATTGCTCGCTCTAGCGCATAAGCCGGATCTGCTGCTGCGCCCTTGATATCAGCATCTGCTTGCGCCAGCACAATTACTGATCGAGCAAGGGCATTCTCACTCCAGCCACTTAACTGCCGGCGAGCTTTATCAATCTGCCAAGGTGGCAAACCCAACTGCGATGCTAAATCAAAAGATTTTAAACCGCGAGAGGTGCCAGAAACCTTTGCCAT
>CAITID010000187.1 GCA_903892335.1 uncultured Actinomycetes bacterium | reverse complement strand
TAGATGGATCAAATAAATCTTGTACTCGAATTCCCATTCGATTTATCTTGTCGGCGTATGCCGGACCTATTCCGCGACCGGTGGTACCGATCTTTGATTTACCTAAAAATCTCTCTGAGACTTTATCTAGGGTGCGGTGATAAGGCGTAATCAAATGTGCATTAGTTGAAATCTTAAGCTTTGAGGTATCAATGCCTCGCTCATTGAGTCCCTTAATTTCTTCCAGCAATACTGCAGGATCAATTACAACACCATTGCCAATTACTGGAATTACATTTGATGAAAGTATTCCTGAAGGAAGTAAGTGCAGTGCGTACTTTTGATCACCAATTACAACCGTGTGGCCAGCGTTGTTTCCGCCTTGATAACGAACAACATAATCAACACGATCACCAAGTAAGTCAGTTGCTTTTCCCTTGCCCTCATCGCCCCACTGCGCACCAAGTAGAACTACTGCCGGCATTGTGATTAACCGTTGATTGTGGTGCCGGTAGAACGAAGATCTTCACATGCAACAACTACGCGAGAGGCCATGCCAGCCTCACCTGCTTTACCCCATGCACGCGGATCGTAAGCTTTTTTATTACCTACCTCACCATCAATCTTTAATACACCGTCATAGTTTTTAAACATATGTTCAACAACTGGGCGAGTAAATGCGTATTGGGTATCGGTATCAATATTCATCTTCACAACGCCGTAATCAAGTGATTCGCGGATCTCAGAGAGTAAAGAACCAGATCCACCATGGAAAACTAGATCCATCGGTTTAGCACCATCAGGCAATCCTAATTTTTTAGATACCGCATCTTGTAAGGTGCGAAGAATCTTTGGTTGCAAAACTACATTGCCTGGCTTGTAAACACCATGAACATTTCCAAAGGTTGCCGCAACTAGGTAGCGCGCATTTGCATCTGTTCCAAGTGTTTCCACCGTTAAAAGTGCATCCTCGGGAGTTGAGTAAAGTTTGGCATCATGCTTTGCTTCAATGCCATCTTCCTCCCCACCCACCACACCAATCTCAATTTCAAGAATTGTTTTAGCTGCAACAGATTTTTCTAACATCTCTTTAGCAATCTTCATATTCTCTGGCATAGAAACGGCTGATCCATCCCACATATGAGAGTTAAACAAAGGTGCTTTGCCTTCTTTGATTCGCTTTGCACCAAAATCTAGAAGTGGGCGCATAAAGCCATCTAATTTTTCAGCTGGGCAATGATCGGTATGGAGTGCGATGTTTACATTGTAATTTTTTGCAACGATGTGTGCGTATTCAGCGAGAGCAACTGCGCCATCGACCATGTTTTTAACTGTTGATCCAGATAGGTATTCCGCACCTCCCCAAGAGATTTGAATGATTCCATCTGATTTTGCTTCGGCAAAGCCACGAAGGGCTGCGATTAAAGTTTGTGATGAAGATACGTTGATTGCAGGGTATGCAAAGGCGCCAGCTTTGGCGCGATCTAACATCTGGTTGTAAATCTCTGGTGTTGCAATTGCCATCTTTATCTCCCAGTTATCTTTTTGGCCCTTTGGGATTACGACCAATCCCACCACATTTAGGGCGGTTTTGAAAATTACCCGCCCCATTAGGTGGTGATTTTTTAAGCTGCTAGCAGAAGCAGCGCCTTTTTCAGCACCGTGGCCAAGGCGCTACCCAAGATGCCGGTAGCAAGCAGTTTCTGCATCAACAGGATTAGTGTGATTACGACTGAGGTTGCCAAGTTATCTCCTTCTCTTATTCATGGGTTGTGCCTGCGCAAGGTAGCCAGTTTGAAGTGCAAAAGAGTTATGAGGTGAGGTTGGTGGGGAAAAGTATTGGCTGGTAATCTCGAGTACATGAGCAGTGAATCATTTGAGAATTTATCCTATGAAGATCGCACCTTCGCCCCAACAGCAGAGTTTGCCGCTAATGCAAATGCCAAATCAGACATTTATGAATTAGCAAAGAGGGATCCAGTAGCTTTTTGGGAAGCACAAGCAAATAACCTACATTGGGATAAAAAATGGGATCAGGTTATTGATTGGCAATTACCTTTTGCCAAATGGTTTATTGGTGGAAAGATAAATGCTTCTTACAACTGCCTAGATAAACATGTCTTAGAAGGACGCGGATCCAGAGTTGCATTTCACTTTGAGGGTGAGCCTGGAGATACCAGAACAATCACTTACGGACAGTTACTAACGCAGGTTAAGAAAACCACTAATGCATTAATTGAGTTAGGTGTTAAGCAGGGTGATCGCATAGCAATTTATATGCCGATGATTCCAGAGGCGGTAATTGCAATGCTTGCTTGTGCCCGCCTTGGCGCAATGCACTCAGTTGTATTTGGTGGCTTTAGCGCAGATTCATTGCTTGCTCGAATTCAAGATGCAGATGCAACTTTAGTTATCACCGCAGATGGTGGATATCGTAAAGGTGCACCATTTGCATTAAAGCCTGCAGTTGATGAGGCCCTTAAAGGAAAGACAAAGGTTAAGAATGTTTTAGTTGTTAAGCGCACTGGCCAACCAACTGAGTTTGATTCAGGCCGGGATATTTGGTGGCATGAGATTGTTGATCGCCAATCTGATCAGCATGAGGCGCAATTTTTCGATAGTGAGCAGGGTTTATTTATTCTTTACACCTCTGGCACAACTGCAAAGCCAAAGGGTATTTATCACACAACGGGTGGCTACTTAACCCAAGCTTCATTTACCCATCGCATTGTCTTTGATCTAAAGCCAGAATCAGATATCTACTGGTGCACGGCCGATGTTGGATGGATTACCGGACACTCCTACGTTGTCTATGGTCCTTTAATTAATGGTGCAACCCAAGTAATTTATGAAGGAACACCGGATACGCCATCTAAATCTAGAATGTTTGAGATTATTCAAAAATACAAGGTAACAATTCTTTATACCGCACCAACTTTAATTAGAACTTGGATGAAGTGGGGCGATGAGTTTCCAAATAGTTGTAATCTTTCTTCCCTTCGCGTTTTAGGTTCAGTTGGTGAGCCAATTAATCCAGAAGCTTGGATGTGGTATCGCGAAGTAATTGGTTCAAATCGTTGCCCAATTGTTGACACCTGGTGGCAAACTGAAACTGGTGCAATCATGATTTCACCACTTCCTGGTGTAACGGCAACAAAGCCAGGATCTGCAATGAAGCCACTTCCTGGAATTTCTGCAGAGGTTGTAGATGATGAAGCAAAAGCTGTTGGTAATGGTCGTGGTGGCTACTTAGTTTTAACTCATCCATGGCCATCAATGATGCGCGGTATTTGGGGCGAGCCAGAGCGTTACAAAGAAACTTACTGGTCAAGATTTAATGGTTTGTACTTTGCCGGAGATGGTGCCAAGTTAGATAAAGATGGCGCAATCTGGTTACTTGGCCGAGTAGATGATGTAATGAATGTTTCTGGACACCGCATATCAACTACCGAGGTTGAATCTGCATTGGTCTCACATGAGGCAATTGCTGAAGCTGCGGTGGTTGGTGCAAATGATGAGATGACCGGACAAGGCATTGTTGCATTTGTAATTCTACGTGGTGGCATTGAATCAGCCAGCGGTGAGCAATTAGTTAAGCAACTGCGCGATCATGTTGCTAAAGAAATTGGCCCAATCGCTAAACCAAGGCAGATCATGGTTGTAGCTGAGCTACCAAAGACGCGAAGTGGAAAGATTATGCGACGTTTGCTGCGGGATGTTGCTGAAAATCGAGCTGTAGGAGATAGCACAACACTTGCTGATCCAAATGTTATGAAGTTAATTTCTGAGGGATTAAACAGCGCAAAATCAGAGGATTAATTAATCTTTTTAAAGATTTCCTCAACCTTTGGCTGGTAATCGGTAATTAACTTCGGAAAATGATCCTCGATGTAGGTATAAAACTTTGAGTTATCTATATTTGAATCAGCCCATCCCCATGGTGAAGCAATTAGTAAAATCGCACTTAAGTAAATAAGGACTGCAGTTCTTAAGATTGAAAGGCAGGCTCCTAATAGTGAATCAATTAGTTTAAACGGCCCAAACAAAATACGTTTATGAACACCTTTGCCAATTTTACCAAGCAGGTATTCACCAATTGTTGCAACTGTAAAAATTAGCAGTAGCGCTAAGCCGAGCTTCGCAAAAGGGCTTTGCCAATTCTTAATCACTTCAAGTGCGATTGCAAGACCCAGTACACCACCGGCGATATAGCCAATTGTTTTAAATAAGGTTTGAATGAGCCCATTTTTAAATCCAATTAATGCAGTGAATAGAAGTATTGCGGCAACAATTAGGTCAAAGCTTTTCATAATCGAATTTTAAAAGCTTTTTCTACCTGCTGAAATAACTCCTCTTTATTTGTGTATGCACCAATTTTAGTTGCAACTACTTTGCCAGCTTTATCTATAAACCAAGTAACAGGGACGCCTGGTCCGAATAGAAACTTACTTTTATCTTCGATATCGATTAAGTGTGGCCAGCTCATTCCATATGATTTTATAAATGCTTGACCAGCATCAAGTGTGCGCTCCTGCACATCAATACCTAATAACTTGATATCACCATTTTTAAACTTACTAGTTGCATATAGATCAATGAAGTAAGGCATTTCCTCGCGGCAACCAACACACCATGAGCCCCAAACATTTACAACAATTGGGCCACGAATCGTATGGAAATTAATTATCTCCGAGCCATCCAAACAAGGCATCTCAAGTGATTTAGCGGCGGTTGCAACCCGGGTAATTGTTGAACAATCAGGAATAACCCCAACTGCAACCAGATTATCTGGAGTTTTACTGGCGCAGCTAGAAAGCAACAATGTTGCAATTACTAAAGCACTAACTCGCTTCATCTAAAGTCTGCCTCTACCTTCACTAATCGCTTTGCCTTAATTGGATCCATCTCACCGATACCAAATGATGGGCATAACTTACTTAATGAACAAGCACCACATGCTGGTTTGCGCGAGTGACATACCCGCCGGCCATGCCAAATTAAGCGCTGTGAAAGATTGGTCCACTCTTTCTGGGGAATTAAATCCCCAACCTCAAACTCCAACTTCACAGGATCTATAGATTTACTCCAACGAAATCTTCTGCTCAATCTGCCAAAGTGTGTATCAACTGTAATTCCTGGGGTGTTAAATGCATGACCCAAAACAACATTCGCAGTTTTACGTCCAACCCCCGGCAATGTAATTAAATCCTCTAATCGCTCAGGGACTTGGCCATCAAAATCACTAATTATTTTTTGGCTAAGTGATTTTATGTTTTTTGCCTTAGCGCGAAAAAATCCAGTTGATTTAACTAAGCGCTCAATATCGTCTTGATCAGCTTTAGCCATCTTTTTAATTGAATTATACTTTTTAAACAAGGCAGGAGTTGTTTGATTCACTCTTTTATCGGTGCACTGTGCAGATAAAACAGTTGCTACTAATAATTGAAATGGGTTTTTAAAAACTAACTCACATCTAACATTTGGATAGCTTTTGGTTAAAACCCGATACATCTTGGCGGCTCTAACCTTTTTATTTGAAAAACTCTCTCGCACCTGATCAAGATTAGCCCGATTGGAATTAACTTCCTACCGGGAGTACCCTTACCCCACAATGGCACAAAAAAATGATGAGGAAGTAATCCGTCGGGCGCCACTTTTTACTGCGCTAGATGACGCTTCTGCTGCCACATTGCGTGAATCAATGACTCAGGTAAAGGTCAGCAAAGGCCAAACATTATTTAAAGAGGGCGATGCTGGTGATCGCTTATTTGTAGTTGTAGAAGGAAAGTTAAAGCTTGGCACCTCATCCGGTGATGGCCGCGAAAATCTTTTATCCATTCTTGGCCCAGGCGATATGTTTGGTGAACTATCTCTATTTGATCCAGGACCACGCACAGCAACAGCAACTGCAGTAACTGATGCACGAGTTTTGGCTTTAGCAAATGATCAAGTAATCGGTTGGGTTACTGCTCACCCACAAGTTTCACTTCAATTGTTAAAACGCCTTGCTCGACGCTTGCGCCGCACCAACGAAGTCCTTGCTGATTTAGTTTTTGCAGATGTACCAGGACGTGTTGCTAAAGCAATTATGGATCTTGGTGAACGATTTGGTACAAAGAAAGATGACGGACTTCATGTTAACCATGAGTTAACACAAGAGGAATTAGCACAATTAGTTGGCGCATCCCGTGAGACCGTAAATAAAGCTCTCGCTGATTTCGCAGGTCGCGGCTGGGTTCGCTTAGAGCCACGAGCAGTTGTTGTTCTAGATTACGAGCGTTTATCTAAACGAGGCCGCTAAGCCTTTAGCTCTGCCGTCATTTCAATCTCCACTGGTGCATCAAGTGGTAACTCTGCAACACCAACTGCAGTGCGGGCGTGCTTTCCATCTACTTCACCAAATAATTTAATTAACAACTCACTCGCACCATTTACAACTGCTGGTACTGCAATAAATCCTGGAATACCATTAACAAATCCACCAACACGAATAATTCTTTTAATCTGATCAACATCCGCAACTAAGTTAATAGCAGCCAGCGCATTAAGTGCACACACCTGCGCCATCTCTTTTGCTTGCTCTGGCGTTACTGACAAACCTACTTTGCCAACATATGGAATTTTTCCATCGACTAATGGAAGTTGTCCTGCTGTAAAAACTAAGTTCCCAGTTCGAACTGCTGGAACATATGCAGCAACTGGAGCTGCAGCCTGCGGCAGTGTTAAACCAAGTGCTGCTAATTTTTCTCTAACACTCACTTAAGCTCTCGCTTCATATAAGCAACTAATTGATCCCCGCCACCAGGTGCTGGAACAACCTGTACTAGCTCCCAACCCTCAGAGCCCCAGGTGTCTAATATTTGCTTAGTTGCATGTGTAAGTAGTGGGACTGTTACATATTCATATTTCATTTATTGTCCTAACGCTGCTTTAACTAACCCGGATACAACTCCACCATCGGCTTTACCTGAGATTTTTGGTGATAAAACTTTCATAACTAATCCCATACCAGCAGGTCCTGCTGCGCCTGTTTCACTAATTGCATCAGCAATCATCTTTTTGATCTCATCTTCAGATAATTGTGCTGGCAAGTATTGTGAAATTACTTCACCCTCTGCTCTTTCTTTATCCGCTAAATCATCACGTTTTGCTGCAACGTATGCCTCAACTGCTTCACGACGTTTCTTGGCCTCGCGAGATAAGACGGTAATAATCTCATCATCTTTTAAAACTCTGGCCGCTTTACCTGAAACCTCTTCGTTTGTAATTGCGGCAAGTAACATCCGAATTGTTCCTGACTTGACCTCAGCTCTGCTGCGAATCGCATCCGTTAAATCACTTTGTAGTTTCTCTTTTAGTCCCATAGGGGTATCTTCTCATGCCTATGGCATACAAAGTGCGAGAAGCGACCCTGCCGTTGCTTCCAAAGGCAAGTAAAGAGATTCGTATTTTGCATTTTTCTGATCTGCACTTAACGCCAAATCGCAAGAAAGAGATTGCAGATATAAAGAGCTTTATTAAGTTAAAACCTGATTTAGTTATAAGCACCGGTGACTTTCTAGCCCACAAAGAGGCGGTTGCCACAACCTTGGATGCATTAAAGGATTTGTTAAAACTACCAGGCTTATTTGTCTTTGGCTCTAATGATTACTACGCGCCAAAGTTTAAGAATCCTTTCTCATATCTGGGCAAAGATCATGGTGAGCGAAAGTTGGGTGCAAAATTACCGTCCGAGAAATTACGTAAGGCACTAACAAAGCATGGTTGGATCGATTTAAATCACCAGAAAGAGATTATCAAAATCAATGGCGTAAAGATTGAGGCTCGTGGCACAGATGATGCTCACCTTGAGTTAGATGATTACTCAATTGTTGCAGGCTCACCTAGCAAAACAGTGGATTTAGCAATTGGTGTAACACATGCACCTTATGAAAGAGTTTTAGCAGCGATGGAGCTTGATAAATTAGATTTGATCTTTGCTGGACATACACATGGTGGGCAGGTGAGATTGCCTTGGTTTGGTGAGAGTAAAGCGTTAACAACTAATTGTGATTTAGAAACTTGGCGCTCTCGTGGTGTAAGTAAAGTAAATGATGAACCTTGGCTAAATGTTTCTGCGGGAATGGGAACAAGCCCATTTGCCCGCATTAGAGTTGCATCTCCTCCGGAAGTTTCGTTAATCACCTTAACTGCATAAACAAGTGCGTAAGGTAGTCTTTAGGTATGAATCTAATAACTGAGAAGTTACACCGTGTTTATCTAGCAATCGCACTTGTACTAGTAATCCCAGATACCTTTTACTGGTACTCATTAAATGATTACACCTCATACCAAACAGCATTTAATGCGATAACTAGCAGCACAGGACTCACTTGGTTATTGGTCAGCTATCTTGCGTTATTTTTTGCTATCGTCGCCCAAAAGCTTGAGATGCGTGCCTTTTTAACAGTGGTTGCAATTGTTACTAGAGTTTTCTTCTTAGTATGGATCACTGATATTTGGCGATCTAATGAGGTCTCATTTCCAACACTATTAAAAAATGTATTTATTCAAACAAATAACGCCCCATTCATCGAGCTATTTGCACTTATTGCAATGGTCCCTTTAGTACTTTCACTCATTATTCAAAAGACTAGAGTTGCAAACTTCTTAACCGCATTGATCAATTTTTTGCGCCAACCAGCAAATAAAAATCACCGCATTGGATTCCAGGTTATCTCCGGAGTTGCTTACTTAGTATCTACATACATAATGGTTACAACCCTGATCGATTATTTTGATGTAAGTCGAGGAGAGATGGCCTCCGGTTTAAATTCATCTTTGATCTGGCTGCTAGTGCTTGGCGTAATTTCAATCGCGCTTAAGTTGCTAATTTTAACTTTGGGTTTAATCGCTGCGCTTTGGGCATGGATCTCTTGGAAAGAAGATATTCGACTTGTGCTCGGTCATTTAAAGGATTTTAAATTAAATGAGTACTTGACCCGAAAAGTCGCCAGCTACCTATACACATTTTACTTTGTTGTAATTGTTGGCTTAGTCGCCGTTGGTACGCCGATATTTGCTGCTACCACCTTTGGTTTAAATCAAGATTATTCAATTTATCCAATGGCAGCAGTTGCTGGTTTGTTAATCGGCTTCTTGGCACTTCTTGCACTTCGTCTAATCTTTGAATTAGCGGTTGCGATCGTGCATATTGCTGAAAATACTAAATCTGGCTTGCGCCGATAATTTAGAACTCAGCAGCAACTAGTTCGGCAATCTGCGCCGTATTTAGCGCTGCGCCTTTGCGCAGATTATCTCCGCAAACAAATAGATCAAGCACATTTGGATGATCTAGTGACTTGCGCACCCGACCAACCCAGGTTGGATCGGTTCCTACAACATCAGCTGGTGTTGGAAATTTATGATTTTCTGGATCATCAACTAACTCAATTCCAGCAGAGTTCCTAAGAACTTCTTGAGCGATCTCACGAGAAACAGTTTTTTCAAAGATTGCATGCACTGCAAGTGAGTGAGTTGTAAGGACTGGAACACGAACACATGTGGCAGATACCTTCAAATCTTTAATTCCAAGAATCTTTCTAGATTCATTTCTCACCTTTAACTCCTCAGATGTGTAACCGTCCTCCTTCAATGAACCCGCCCAAGGAATTACATTAAGCGCAAGAGGTGCTGGGAATGGATCAAAGTTTTTTATAACACTTCGTGAATCACCAGCTGCATCACCAAGAGTTGTGTTCGCTACCAATTTCATTTGCTCGCGCAAAGTGTCTATTCCTGCTTGACCAGCACCAGATGCTGCTTGATAAGAAGCTACAACCAACTCTTTTAATATGTAATTACGATGTAATGCACCCATTGCAACAATCATGGAAAGTGTTGTGCAGTTTGGGTTTGAAATAATTCCTTTAGGTCTGTTTTTAATCTCTTGCGGATTTACCTCAGGAACAACAAGTGGCACCTGATCATCCATACGAAACGCACCGGAGTTATCAACTACTACAGCCCCGCGCGACGCTGCGATTGGTGCCCACTCTTTAGAAATCTCATCCGGCACATCAAACATTGCAATATCAATACCATCAAAGGCTTCTGGCGATAAAGCAACGACTGTAAGTTCCTCACCGCGACAAATCAATTTCTTGCCCGCACTGCGAGCAGATGCAATTAATCTAATCTCACCATAAACATTCTCTCTTTTGCTTAAAATATCAAGCATGACTGTGCCGACCGCGCCAGTTGCGCCTACTACGGCAAGTGAAGGCTTTTTACTCATCGACCTGTACCGCCATAAACAACGGCCTCTACCTGATCGGCATCTAAATCAAAGGCAGTGTGTGCAGAGCGAACACCCTTTTCTAGATCGGATGCACGGCAAACAATTGAGATTCGAATCTCTGAAGTAGAAATCATTTCAATATTTACACCCGCTTCAGATAAGCATGCAAAGAATGTTGCTGTAACGCCGGGATGAGAGCGCATACCAGCGCCAATTAATGACAATTTACCGATCTGATCATCATATTGAATTGATTGAAAGCCAATCTCTCCTTGAATACGTTGTAATACAGAGGTTGCATTTGCGCCCTCGGTTTTTGGCAAGGTAAATGAGATATCCGTAAGACCTGTTGCAGCAGCTGAAACATTTTGCACGATCATATCCACGTTGATGTCAGCATCGGCAATTGCCTGAAAGATTCTGGCGGCAACACCAGTTCTGTCCGGCACACCCACAATTGTTATCTTTGCTTCACTCTTGTCATGAGCTATGCCTGCGATTATTGCTTGTTCCATTTTGCCCCCTTCTGGATGATCCTTAACCACCCAGGTTCCTTCCTTGTTGGAAAAAGATGATCTAACATGAATTGGCAGATCGTAGCGACGTGCATACTCAACGCAGCGAAGATGTAATACTTTTGCGCCAGATGCAGCAAGCTCTAGCATCTCTTCATATGTAACTGTGTTTAACTTTCTAGCTGTTGGCACAACTCGTGGATCGGCTGAGAAAATGCCATCAACATCTGTGTAGATTTCACAAACATCTGCTTCAAGTGCTGCAGCCAGTGCAACCGCAGTTGTATCTGAGCCACCGCGTCCTAAAGTTGTAATGTCATTTGTATCTTGTGATACTCCTTGAAAGCCAGCAACAATTGCAATCGCACCCTCTTTGAGCGCTTCTTGAATTCTGCCCGGTGTTACATCAATTACGCGAGCGCGACCATGTGCTGAGGTTGTAATGATTCCAGCTTGGCTGCCGGTAAAAGATCTTGCTTCATGTCCAAGATTTGCAATCGCCATGGCAAGAAGTGCCATTGAAATTCGCTCACCTGCGGTAAGCAACATATCTAATTCACGGCCATTTGGAAGTGGAGATACTTGATTGGCTAAATCGATCAATTCATCGGTGGTATCACCCATTGCGCTAACGACGACTACAACTTGATGGCCAGCCTTCTTTGTGGCAACGATGCGGTTTGCCACCCGCTTCATGCCTTCGGCGTCGGCAACGGATGAGCCACCAAACTTTTGAACGATTAAACCCATGGCTCAAGTTTGAAGCATGATGATGATTAATTGGGGATTGTCTTACATATTAAGACGCCCGAACATCTTAAATAATGAGATTCTTAGGAATCGTAGCTAGTTCGGCCTTCAAATGCCCGGCCAAGCGTTACCTCGTCGGCATATTCCAGATCTCCGCCTACTGGCAGGCCTGAGGCAAGTCTTGAAACCTTAACTCCGATCGGCTTAATCAATCTAGTCAGATAGGTAGCAGTTGCCTCACCCTCAAGGTTTGGATCGGTGGCAATGATTACCTCAGCGATCTGAGTTTCAGCAAGGCGCTGCATTAATTCCCGGATACGCAGATTCTCTGGGCCTATTCCATCAATTGGCGAGATTGCACCGCCAAGCACATGGTACTTACCTTTAAATTCACGGGTCTTCTCTATTGCAATCACATCTTTGCTCTCTTCAACAACGCAGATAGAGGTGTTATCTCTTCTAGGGTCGCGGCAAATTTTACAAAGCTCTTCCTCAGTGATGTTGCCGCAAATGGTGCAAAACTTAACTCTCTCTTTAACTGTTTTTAAAATCTCAGCCAGTCGTGTTACATCTACCCGCTCTGATTGAATTATGTGAAAAGCAATTCGCTGTGCACTCTTTGGACCAACACCAGGCAATCTTCCTAGCTCATCAATTAAATCTTGGATTATGCCTTCATACATATCTAATTTACTAAGTACTTAACTTAGTGAGACTCCTTAATAATTTTGGCGCCTAGTTCTTTGGCTAGCAGTTGTGTTCCGGTAAGCATGTTTTCATCTGATGGATCCTCATCACTTCGCGCAGCTGGTGCTGGATTAACAGATGGATCAACTGTGCATTCAATCTTTCGCTTTAAGCCTGTTACCTCTTCAAAGGCATCTGCCAATATCTGATCACTGCCTGATCTAATAAATGAATCTCGGGCGCCAGCATTAACTATTCCAATAGTGATTGCTTGATCATCTAATCCAAGAATTTGCGCACTTGCACTTAGCAGGGACCAGGTAAGGCGGCGGCGTTTTTTAACATTTTCAATTACATCGGGCCACATCCGGCGAAGGGCGGCAACATCAACATTGCCGGTTGGTTTTGCAACTGCTGCTTTGACTGTTTCCTTAACTGCTTCAATTGTTTTCTCTGCTGGCTTTACTGTCGGTGTTTCCTTAACAACTTCAACCTTTGCAACAGGTGCGGACTCAACCTTGTTAATTGGCGTAAGGGTTGCAGCTTTTTCTAATCTTTCAATCCGGGCTAGAACCGCTGAATCATCACTTGCTGGAAGCAGTATTCGACCGCACATAAGTTCAAGTAATAACCGTGGTGGTGTAGCACCACGCATTTGAGTTAATCCCTCAGCCACAATATCCGCTGATCTAATTAGATTTGCAACACCAATTAACTTCGATTGTGTACGAATTCGCTCTAATTGATCCTCTGGGTACTCATTTAAAACTTGGCTGTTGTTCTCCTCTACTGCGCCAATAATGATTAGATCTCTAAGACGCTCTAGTAAATCTTGAGCAAATCTTCTTGGATCAGAGCCAGATTCAATTACCCGATCAATTGTTGTAAACAGAGTTGCACCATCACGGGCTGCAATAGCGTCAATTGATTCATCTAATAAAGCACCATCGGTGTAGCCAAGTAGAGCTACTGCAATCTCATAGGTAACGCCATCTTTACCGGCACCTGCAAGTAATTGACCAAGAACAGATAATGCATCTCGAACAGAACCACCTGATGCCCTAACAACCAAAGGAATAACACCTTTGGCAACCTTGATGCCTTCAGCATCACAGATCTTTTCAAGGTGTGCGCCCAAAGTTGCTGGTGGTACCAATCTAAATGGATAGTGGTGGGTGCGAGATCTAATTGTTGAAATTAACTTATCTGGCTCTGTTGTTGCAAAAATAAATAAAACGTGTGCTGGTGGCTCTTCAACTACTTTTAGTAACGCATTCGCTGCTCCGGGCCCAAGTTGGTGTGCCTCATCAATAATGTAAATCTTGTAACGGCTTTGCACTGGTGCAAAGAAAGCTTTATCGCGAAGATCGCGTGCATCATCAACTAAACCATGGGTAGCTGCATCCAATTCAATTACATCAAGTGATCCCGGACCATTTGCAACTAGGTCTGTGCAAGATTGACAAATGCCACATGGATTTGGAGTTGGTCCTTTTTCGCAATTTAGTGAACGCGCCATAATGCGAGCGCTTGATGTTTTTCCGCATCCACGTGGGCCACTGAAAAGATATGCGTGATGAATTTTTCCTGATTGCAACGCATTTGAAAGTGGAGTTGTTACATGCTCTTGACCAATAACGTCAGCAAAAACTGAGGGACGGTACTTGCGATATAACGCTAGTGACATCATTTCCCCTCACCGTAGAACTTACTTAAACCTTAATAAATTTGGGATCCCCCGTACACCCATTAGAGCGGGCCTACCCTTGCTGCATTCCTGCCCTGGGGGAGTTCAGCACGTTAATGCCGCACGGAGGATCTGCGGTGAATCATAGTAAGTACCACCGATAAGGTTCTCCCGCAGCAATCTAATGCGAGGTTGATGCCTGGAGGATTCGCATAGCGGCCGAGTGCGCACGCTTGGAAAGCGTGTATAGGGAAACCTATCGAGGGTTCAAATCCCTCATCCTCCGCGGAAACTTCCCAAACATATGGATTTAAATTATGTACTTGGCTCTTATCATTATGGCACCGGGCATGAAAGATTAGATGGAAGTTAAGGGGTCATAGAGTGAGCAGCTATAAGGTTGTAATTCCGGCCAGAATGAACTCAACACGCCTACCCGGAAAACCCTTAATGGATATTCAAGGCAAACCTATGGTTATTCGAGTTGCGGAAAAATGTATTGATGCAGTTGGAGTAGAAAATATCGTTGTCAGTACTCCGGATGCTGAAATCTTGAAAGTTTGCGCTGAGTTTAATATTCCTTCTGTAAAATCATCCTTGGATTGTGAAACTGGAACAGACAGGCTAGTCGAGCTGCTGAATACAACCACTATTGAATACTTCATAAATGTTCAAGGTGATGAGCCCATGTTACCTGCAAACGTAATTAAAAATTTTGTGGAAACAACACTACAGCATTTGGAATCTTGTATTGGATACGCAAAAATCTACGATAGTAGTTATATAGAAAGTAAATCAGTTGTTAAAGTTGCTGTTAGCGGGTCTAGATTAATTTATGCTTCTCGTAGTAAGTTGCCAATTTCAAATGAGAAAGCTGAACTAGGTTTTCTTAAACACACTGGACTGTATGGATTTAATAGAGTGGATCTTGAAATGTTTGGAAATTTTGAAAAAGGCCCTCTAGAAACAGCCGAGAGTGTTGAAATACTTAGGTTGATAGAAAATGGAATTACTGTACGCGCAATTGAAATTCCCAATTTCGGAAGAGCAGTTGATAGTTTGGCGGATTATGAATTTGTGAATAAATACGGAGACTTTAAATGATTTCTGATCAAAAACTACTAATTTTTGATATGGATGGGGTTGTATTGGATTCTCTCGAAAATCTCTCCAACTGCCTTATAGAATCCGTTTCTAAGTTTTGTATTTCAGATAAGGTTTATCTCGAATTTAAGGAATTTGATATAAGTAACCCTGGAATCTCTAGGTTTGATAAGGTGAATTACTTTCTCGATTTACAAAAAGATGTATCAGATTACAAGAGAGAGACGGTGTATTCATCTATTTTAGAAGAATTCGACGTGCTTTCGCTTCAAGCCAGACTGAAATCAGAAATTGATGATGCTATTTTTTATTTCGCTGACTTAAGTGACAGCCATAATTTAATTCTTCTTACAAATTGCGATAATCATCAACTAAAAATAATCTCAGCTCAGTTTGGACTACACAAAGTATTTGCAAATAAGTTGATTGGAACACCGCCGAGCAAAGATTTGAGAATGCAGCAAATAATAAGCGAAAACAAGCCTTCAAAAACTTTTTCAATTTCCGATAGCGAGAGTGACGCAGAAATAGCCAGGAAACATGAATTAAATTTCGTTTTCATTGAAAGATTTGCGCGGGACGATGGTGAATGGTGTATCGAAAGTGATTTAAAATTCAGAAAATTAGAAGACTTTCGTTTTACTTTTAATTCATAATCTTCAAAAAAGTAGTGGGGGCAGAGGTAGTTTAGAATTTTCTTTATGGTCACTTAAGATTTCAGGATCTATTTTTAAAATATTCCGATTAAAGTGGAATTTAATTACTGGAGTAAGAGTTATTCATTTCTGCTCGTTTATTGGCAAGATATTTATGATGCGAGTGGCAAATAAGAGATTAATGTTCCTTTATTTTCACCTAACTTTGAAAAGAGGCTCCAACGCTGGAACGAGTAGTTGATCTCGTAAAATATTTTTGTCTAGCGCCTCTCGTATATTGCTAAAAACCTTGTTGTAGGCTTCTGATATTCTTGAAATGATTTTTACGTTATGCGCAAGTGATATATTGTGGGAGTTCAAAACTAAAATACCTTCTTGAAAAATCTCCTGTAGAAAATAAGTTTTAATCTCGCCTACTGAGTATTTATTTGTAGGTTGCCAATTAAAAAACTTCCAACTTGGATGGCCTGTAAGTGACACAACATCTTGTAGCCCGTTTTCTGATATTGCTTTTGTTGTTAGGTCAGCTAGTGCTATCCCTTTTTTCTCTAAGTCACCACAAATATCTTCCTCTAAGTGCCGCTGGAGTACATTTTTGGCTGCTGCTAATGAGAGTAGTTCACCACCAAAAGTCCCAGATAAAAAGACGTTTTCCATTTCTAGCATTATTTCTTTTTTACCAACTACGGCTGATAAAGGAAAACCGTTAGCGATGCCTTTCCCAAATGTAGATAAATCAGGAGTTACCCCAAACAACTCCTGAGCTCCCCCTTTAGAAAATCTAAAGCCAGTAATTACCTCATCAAAAATTAAAACAGCGCCTGCCTTGTGTGTTAAATCCTTTACCGAAGACAAAAAGTCTTTTGTGGGGTAGGTACTACTCATCGGTTCAAGAATTACAGCGGCAACTTTATTTTCAAGCCTATTTAAGGTTGCAATTAGAGAATCTAAGTTGTTGTACTCAAATGCGTGAGTGAGATCAGAGATTGCCTTAGGCACGCCTTTGTTTCTGCTCGTCGACCCAATAAACCAATCCTGCCAACCGTGATAACCGCAAACAATTATGTGGTCTCGGCCGGTATAGCTCCGTGCCAATCTAATTGCTGCAGAAGTAGCGTCGGTTCCATTTTTGCTGAATCTCACCATTTCTGCCGATGGAACCAAATTAGTAATTAACTCAGAAACTTCGGCTTCAAGTTTTGTAGGAAGTGATAATGAAACGCCTCTTTTTAATTGACTCTTCACGGCTTTTTCTATCCGACGATCACCATAGCCCAAAGTTACCGCAGCTAATGAATTAACAAGATCAATGAACTTGTTGCCATCAATATCCCAAATATGGGCTCCCAGCGCTTTGGTCGCAAAAAGTGGAGATACACCGATTGGGTACTGAGTTTTTGATTTGCTAAATGTTTGCGACCCTAATGGAATAGTTACCTCTGCTCTTTCTAAATGGGCAACTGAGTTTAGAAACTTTCGCATTCAACAAGTCTACACCCATACCATAAAAAATGAATTGAACTTATCGAAATTTGATTTGATTGATTTCAGGGTTGCTGCGCACGAATTCTTCGAGTTCTTTCTGTGAAAAATCAACTTCTTTTGACTCAAAGTGTGCAAAAACTTTATTAACAAACTCAAAATCCTTCTGGTCGTCGACAGTCCATCTATAAGAGCTTAAGTTCTTATAATTACCGTAATTCTTTATAGTAAAAATCTCTGGTCTGTTAATGATTCCTAAAGTTACATGTTCTTTTTCTGATTCGGAAAGACTTAAGCTCCGTAAGCGATCAAGTGCACCTGATTTAAAAACTTCAACATCCAATCCATCTGGAAATGTTAAAGTGACAGTATTAGATACATAATCCAAATCATGTGCATAAAATTCTTCGATTATCTCATCAATTAAGGTAGGCATAACTAATGGACAGTCACCGGTTAACCGTACTATTGCTTGAGATTTATAAATACTTTTAACCTTTATGAATCGATCTAATACATCATTTAATGAACCTCGCACGTACACTTGTTTTATTGTGTCAAGATACTCAGCTAAGACATCGTCACTTGCTTCCTCTGAAATTGCCAGAATTAGTTTATCTACCTGCCTTGCCCTTTTAATTCTTTGAATTTGCCAGTAAATCATCGGTCTACTATTAATAGTTAGCATAACTTTTCCAGGAAGGCGAGTAGAAGACATGCGCGCCTGTAAAATAGCAATTGTTTTGTATTCCATTTCTACCAAAATCTTGGGTCCAGCAGGCTTATAGGGACAGTAGATATTTCGTTTTCCCAACCAGTAGTTAATTCGTATTTAGATTTTATGATTTCTTCAAGTTGTTTTTTTGAATCAATTCCTACCACAATTTTTGATGCCCATTTTATTGATTTCGCATAAGCTAGGCATAAATCCAATACCGAAACGTTTTGTGATTCTGCATAATGATGCATTCCATTTATTGCATCAAAAGCCGATTTGAATTTATCTTGAAGCATTTTCGGGTCAGACAGTAGTATACCTTGTAGAAAAATAGATCTGATGTTGATTACATTTCCAGATTCGACGAACTCTACAATTTCACCAGATTCATTTAGTCTCCGATCACATATATTTTCAATAATTTGAAAATGGGTAAATTGTGGGAATGCCTCTTTAGCACTAATCAATTCACTTTTAGTGTACGCAGATACGCCTACATGTTGCGCAAGTTCGAGTTCAAGTACTTTTTCTAATCCTTTTTTCACAATATTTTGCTTATCTTCTCTAATTAGTTCAAAACTATGTAAGTAAAGAGTTGATATTTTTGCTACTCCTAGTTTTTTGATTGTTTCTTTTGCTGTGCGGACAATCATGTCAACTGAAACACAGTCCTTTTTACTAACCTTGGAGTCAATAGTTATAGATTGAGATTTATCCAAGTTTTTTCCTAGTATTTCTTCTGCATTTCCGTATGCCTTCGCGGTGTCAAAATGATTGATTCCGCTAATTTGAGCTTTTCTAATTATCTGGCTAATTTCTGAGTAATCTATTTTCTTTGTATTTATGAATCCGTATTCCCCTGTGAAATTTGCGGTGCCAATAATTATTTTTTGCATCATTACTCTGATGCGTAAGAAATTTCCATTGGAGTTCCAATTGAGTAGTCATTCTTAAAATACTTTCCGATAAGTTCTGGAGTGTGTTTAGGTGAACAGCCAGCACCTGGTCTAATGGCGCGCAAATTCTGATTTGTGATTAAATCTCCCTTTTTTACATCTTTCACAATATAGAGAGACCGACGGAGCCTCCTCGATTCCGCCTCAGATGCGTTTAATCTCCATTTGTTATCTCCAAGAGATTTATACGCTTCTTTCCCGGCTTCAACAAGTGCTTTAAACTCATTTGGCTCCATAGAAAACGCTGCGTCAGGACCGCCGTCTGATCGCCTTAAAGTGAGATGTTTTTCAATTACGGTTGCACCTAATGCAATCGCTGCAATGCTGACACCAATCCCGAGAGTGTGATCAGATAGGCCAATATTCACTCCAAAGTGTTGTCTTAATAAATCAATTCTATACAAATTTGCATCGATTGGGTCTGCTGGATAAGAACTTGTACACAGGAGTAATGTTAAATTTCTATTACCTGTTTTTTTAACTACCTCCACTAGCTCTTCAATTTCTTGCCACTCAGTTGCACCAGTTGAAATTATGATTGGCTTACCAGTGTCAGCAACTGACTTAATTAACAAATGATCACTCGTTTCAAGTGAAGCGATTTTATACATAGATACATCCAGAGATTCAAGAAATTTTACGGCCGTTAAATCAAAGGGTGAACTAAATGGAACAACATCCAACTTGCGACAAAGTTCAAATAGTTCTTCATGCCATTCCCAAGGAGTATGAGCTTCTTCATAAAGTTCATAAAGTTTCTTGCCACCCCATAAATTATGTCCACTTGTGACCTTAAACTTATCAAGATTTAATGTCATCGTGTCCGCCGTATAGGTTTGAAATTTCACGGCTGTGGCACCTGAATCTGCAGCGGCTTTGATTAGTTCTTTGGCCCTACCTATTTTGCCTAGATGATTGCCTGATATTTCCGCAATGAACTGGACTTCTGGATTATTGATCGGCACGATAAAAGTATACTTTCCATACAATGAAACCGTTAGTGAGAAATGCCAAACAGGAGGATTCCTCAATGGTACTTGCTTGGCGAAATCATGAAGCCGCTAGAAAATACTCCAAATCTAAGACTGCGATAACTGAAGAAGATCACGAGAATTGGTTTAAATCCCGTCTTGAATTGCTAGATTCTCAGCCTTTCTGGATTTTCACCCATGAAAGCAACGAGGTTGGCTATGTTAGATTTGATAAATCAACTGAGTATTTAAACTCTCTAGAAATTAGCATTTGTCTAAATCCGAAATTTTATGGCAAGGGATACGGTCAGTCGATTTTAAATCAATCTCTTTCTCTAATTTTTGCTAAATTCCCCTTAGCCAGACTTATTGCATCTTATAACCACCAAAATATTGCTTCGGAGAAGATTTTCAAAAGTGCAGCATTTAAGGAAGTTACTCGTGATGAGAATTTTACTACCATCGCAAAAGTTAATGAGAATGTTAGGTTTGTCATGCGGGCAGATGCCTCATTAGAGATAGGTACTGGGCATACACAAAGATCGATAGGCATTATTGAAGAATTAATTTCCTTAAACTACAAAGCTATATTTATAGGCAAGATTTCTGAAATCTCTTGGGTGAATAAGAGAATTAGGTCCGTAGGTTTTTATCAAATTCTTGAGAATGAAGAAGATTTTGTTTCAAATAATCAAACCGATATTTTAATTTTAGACAGCTACACTGTGCATGCTACTTCTCCCTTTATTAATCAAGAAAAATGGAAGTTTGTTATAACAATCATTGACGGCTCAACCCCAGAGTATCTAGCAGACCTACAAATTCATCCGGGCGTTTCAGAATTTTTGAATCGCGCCGAGGGGTCTAGGTTACTTACCGGTCCAAGATTTATTCCATTTCGAAAATCAATTAAGAAATTGATGGATGCTCTGAATACTGCAACTTTAAATGTAACTGTGGTAGGAGGCGGAGTCGATGCTGTTGGATTTGTGGAAGAAATGTCAAGAATTGTTAGTGAAATTCCGGGAGATTTCAAAGTTTCTTTCTTTTCCGATTTCCCCGACAAAATAGCGAAAGATTCAAGATTTAAGATATTTCCGATTGGAGATGATCTCGATGAAGTTGGAAACAAAAGTGACTTAGTATTTCTACCGTCTGGCTCCACATCGTTAGAGTTCCTTGCCAGAGGTTGCGCGGTTGGAATTGCCTGCATTTATGATAATCAGAAACAGTACTATCAGTCACTTCCCGAAATGGGAGTTGCTGCGCAAATTGGAAAGTATGAAGGTGGTAAGTGGGATTTGAAAGTTAATGAAATAAAGAATCTTCTTAGTTCACTCGAGCTTCGAAATGAGTTATCGAATAAATCAAATCAGATTTTTGATTTACAAGGAGCAAAAAGAATTGTAAATGAAATTCTATCGATCTGAGAGAATCTACTTAAGATCTACGCCTATGTACTTAGTTTCAAGGAACTCATGAATCCCATCAAAGCCACCTTCACGGCCTAATCCACTTTGTTTAAAGCCACCAAATGGCGCAGCAGGATCTGAGATAACACCACGGTTTATCGCAACCATGCCAGCTTGTAGTGCCTCAGCTGTTCTAATTGCACGTCCAGTTTCACCTGAATAAACATAAGCAATTAATCCATATTCGGTTGCATTTGCTAACTCAATCGCTTCTTCATCTGATTCAATAACCACAATTGGAGCAACTGGTCCAAAGACTTCTTGTTGCAAAATTGGATTATCTTTCTTAACTTTTAAAACAGTTGCTGGATAAAAGGCGCCCGCACCCTCTGGAATTTTTGCGCCAGTCTCTGCTTTTGCACCAGCAGATAAGGATGCATCAACAAGTTCTGCGATTTTATTTCGCTCTTTAATTGAAACACTCGCGCCTAATTGCGCACCATCTGATAACCCAGCAGCCATCTTTAATCCACTCATAGCTTTAGTTAATTTACTTGTGAACTCTTCAGCAACCTCTTTGGCAACATAGAAACGATTCGCTGCTGTGCAGGCAGCGCCACCATTTCGCATCTTGGCCAGCATGGCCCCGCTTACGGCATCATCAATATTTGCATCAGACAAAACTAAAAATGGTGCATTACCACCTAGCTCCATGCTGCAACGAATAACTCGATCTGCAGCCTCTTTAAGTAAGACTTTTCCTACTTCAGTTGAACCAGTAAAGGATAAATTAAGTACTCGTGGATCTTTTAAAATCTTTGCAATTGCAGGTCCGGTTGGTGTTGGCAGAATTAGATTTACCACACCGGCAGGAACTCCTGCTCGATCTAAAATATCAACAATTGCTAGTGCAGTAAGCGGGGTTTCACCCGCTGGTTTTAAAATTACGGTACAACCAGCCGCCAGTGCTGGTCCAATCTTTCGTGTAGCCATTGCTGCAGGAAAGTTCCATGGGGTAATTAATAATGAAACACCAATTGGTTGATGTGTTACCAGAATTCGTTTGTCACCACTTGGTGCGGTTCTAAAATCACCACTGATACGAACCGCCTCCTCTGAGAACCAGCGGAAGAATTCAGCGGCGTAGAGAATCTCACCTTTAGCATCACTTAATACCTTGCCATTTTCCATCGAAATAATCTTCGCTAAATGATCAGCTTCTGCCACCATAATTTCAAAAGCTTTACGCAAGATTTCAGCGCGAACACGTGGAGGAGTTTTTGACCAAGTTTTAAATGCTCTATCTGCAGCATCGATTGCAGCCAAGCACAGTTCATCTGAAGCAGTTTCAACCTGCGCAATTACTGATTCATTACTTGGATCTGTAACTGGTAATTTGCCAGAGCCATTGACCCATTTACCATCGATAAATAGTTGAGTTTTTAACTGCATATACGTAAGCATACTCGCAGGTTTACGCTTAAAAAAGTCAAGATTTTCCTGCGTATACTTATGGTTCTGAACCGATCTAAAATGCATATTTGGAGAGTGTTTTTAATTGCCTAAGTCCTGGACTGATAATGCACCAGCACCAAAGGTGCTAAAAGAGCATGCACACCTAAAGGATCCATTTTCTTACAAGATCAAACGAAAATTACTTGGAAATCCATTAAATCGTCACACACTTAGCCATCAAAGATTAAGTAAGCGCTACGGCCTAGGAATTTTATCCTCAGATTGCATCTCATCATCTGCATATGGCTCTGAGCAAATTTTGTTGGCACTAGTACCAGCTTTTGGTCTTGCAGCTTTTGCAATGTTGATGCCGATGACTGGAATAGTTCTGCTGATTTTACTAATCGTTACTTTGTCTTATCGAAATGTAATTTCGGTATACACAAAGGTTGGCGGTGCCTACATAGTCTCCAGAGATAACTTTGGTCCAGTAGTTGCACAAGTTGCTGCAGTTGCATTGATGCTGGATTACATCGTGACGCTAGCAATTCAATCAGCAGCCGGTGTTGCTGCAATCGTCTCTACCTTCCCAGAGCTTGCCCCATGGAAAATACATATGACATTAGTTGTCATAGTTTTACTTACTTATGGAAATCTTCGCGGTGTTAAAGAGGCTGGTAAAGCATTCGCACTACCTACTTACCTATTCGTTGGCTCGATGTTAATTGTCTTTATAACTGGAATTTATCGCGAAATCACTGGCAGTTTGCCGCAATTAGATGTAAATCAACCGGGCGCCGTAGAAGTTGGCCAAGCACAAGGATTATTAAGTTTTGCGGCTATCTTTATTTTGCTTCGTGCATTTGCAAATGGTGGCTCATCTTTGACTGGACTTGAGGCGATCTCTGATGGTGTTGCACTATTTAAAGAGCCAGAACATGTAAACGCCCGGCGCACCTTAGTAATTATGAGCACCATCTTGGGATCGCTCGTCTTAGGTGTCTCCTACTTTGCTCACAAAATCTATGCAATGCCGTATGAATCTGGCACACCAACTGTAATTTCACAGATTGCAAAGACAATCTTGGGCGATAGCGCTATTGGAAGTGCCTTCTTTATCGTTGTCCAAGCTGCAACAATGTTGATCTTATTTGCCGGTGCTAATACAACGTATAGCGCTTTCCCATTACTTGTTAACTTTGTGGCCTCCGATGGTTACTTGCCAAGATGGCTAACAAAGCGCGGACATAAACTGAATTTTTCAAATGGCATTATTCTTTTAACAGTTACCGCGATGATCTTGGTGCTTGTAACAAAGGCATCAGTTGAGCACTTAGTTGCCTATTACGCACTTGGCGTATTTACCGCATTCACCTTATCTGGCCTTGGTATGGCAAAACACGCATCTACGCACCGTGATAAAGGGTGGCGATTTAAACTCTTTATTAATGGTTTATCTGGTGCTATCTCATTAGTGGTTGTGATTATCTTTGCGGTAGTTAAATTCAATCAAGGCGCCTGGGTAGTTGTTGTCATAACCCCATTTTTAGTTACTGCTTTTCTTCGTCTTCGCAATCAATACACCCAGGAGCAAAAAGCACTTAATGTGAATATCCAAAGCTCAAGAGCAACATCAATGACTAGACACGATGTAACAGTATTAATTGATAACTTTGATCTAGCCACAATTGGTGCAATCAGATATGCCAGATCATTAAAGCCAAGAAATCTCTCTGCTGTTCACTTTGTAATTGATGATCTGCGGGCTGAGGCATTAAGCGCTGAGTGGGCAAAGAATGAGGCGTGCACAGATGTGCCACTTGAATTAATTGATTGCCCAGATCGCCGATTAGCAAACGCCGCAGTTGATTATGCAATAAGAGCAACAACTGAAAATGATGTTGAGTTGACTCTGTTGCTGCCACGTAGGTCTTACTCGAAGTTTCTAGGTTGGTTACTGCATGATCAGACGGCCGAAGATATTGCGCGTCCTATCTCGCAACTTGAGCGAGTAGTTGCAACGATTGTGCCATTTGATGTTGAAAAGATTATCTCTGGTCATGCCGTACTTACGACGCCAGTTGTAAAAGAGAGTAAAAAAACTGTTTCACAAAAGACGGCAGAGCCAGTCCGCGCCCAAAGTAATTTAATTAAAACTGCAATTTCTAACGAGCAAAACAGGAAGGAAGGCGTTAGCCACTACGCTGAAAATGTCCTACCTATCGGAAGTATTACCTGGCGCAAGCGTGCGCATGTACAAGGAAAAGTCAGCTCAATTAAATCAGCACCAGCTGATTCATCACCATTAGTTGAGGTAGAAGTATGGGATGAAACCGGTGGTGTAACACTTCAATTCTTAGGTCGCCGCGATATCACTGGCCTTGAAGTTGGTTCTGAGATTAGGGCCGAAGGTATGGTTGGTGAAAATAATGGAAATCTAGTTATTTTAAATCCATCTTATGAATTGTTGATTTAGCGCCTGCCTTCAAAGAAATTACTTAGTACTAAAGCACAATCCTTTTCTAAAACACCAGTAATTACTTCAACCTTATTTAAACTGCGTGGATCCCTGATTACATCCCAGATTGAGCCAACTGCGCCAGCTTTTTGATCCCAAGCACCAAAGACCAATCTTTTAAATCGTGATTGAGATATAGCACCAGCACACATCGCACATGGCTCTAAAGTAACAATCATTGTTAAATCATCCATTCGCCAATTACTTATCTTTGCCGCAGCCGCGCGCATTGCAACAATCTCGGCATGTGCAGTTGGATCATTACTTTCTTCTCGCAAATTATGGCCAGTGCCTAAAATTTCACCCTGCTCATTAACAACTAAGGCACCCACCGGCACATCACCATTATCAGAAGCATCCTTAGCTAGTGAAATAGCTTGCTGCATTAAAGATTCAAAGTTCAATTATTAAATTCAGCTAACTTATTTAATTGATCACCAAAACCTAGGCGGTTGGCAATTGCTTCTAGTGCTTCATCAGGGTAGAGCTCTGGGTCTTCTAAAATTATTAGTAGCTCCATCTCATCAACACCTAAATCACTTAGCAAATCTAAGTCACCAGCAGGGGCTGGTTCATCCTCTTCTTCTGGAAAATCTAAATCCATAACTTCAACAAACTCGGAGGCAACATCGTAATCAAGTGCGTAGGTAACATCACTGATCATCATTCGCATTTGATCACCAAGCATGCGCGCAATAATTACAAACTCATCCTCAATAGCAATCATGGCAATTGCGCCACCATTTGTTTGTTGCGCCTTTAGCGAGTCAATCACAATGCCAATATCGCGAGTCTCAACTAATCCGGATGTGGTCCAACGGCCATCTTCATGCCAAGCAATAACGCCAAAATCAACTGCCATTTAGATCACACCCCTTTTCGCACTTTCAGTGCCCTATTCAATCTCACATCCCACTTTACGGTGTAAATTCTCTCTTTTTATTGGATGTATGGACAAGGGCTTGTAGAGTAATTATGTGAAGATTCATATTGCAGACCATCCGCTAATCACCCACAAATTAACTGTGCTGCGCGATGAGCGCACAGACTCACCAACCTTTCGAAGGCTTACTGAAGAGATAGTTACCTTGCTGGCGTATGAGGCAACTCGTGAGGTTAAGGTTGAATCAGTAAATGTGAAGACACCAGTCGCTATGGCGCAAGGTTTGCACTTAGCTAAACCAAAACCAGTAGTTGTTCCAATCTTGCGAGCAGGACTTGGAATGCTTGAAGGAATGTCTCGTCTGATTCCAACAGCTGAAATTGGATTTTTAGGAATGGTTCGAGATGAAAAAACTTTGCAGGCAACCACATATGCAAATAGATTGCCAGAGGATTTAACAGGCCGCCAGTGTTATATCTTGGATCCAATGCTTGCAACAGGTGGCACCTTAGTTGCTGCAATTGAGTTCTTGCTAGCAAAGGGTGCAACAGATATCACCGCAATTTGTATCTTGGCAGCACCTGAAGGAATTGCGGTCCTTGAGAAAGCTTTTGCTAATTCAAAGGTTGCAATCAAATTAGTAACTGGCGCTCTCGATGAAAAATTAAATGAGCATGGTTACATCGTTCCTGGTTTAGGAGATGCCGGCGATCGCCTGTACGGCGTTGTTTAAATGGCAAGTACAAGTCCAGGTTATGGAATCACAATCCGTGTTGAAGGCCCTGCCTCTGCGCAACCAGTAGCAGAAATTACCCAAGCAATACTCGGTGCTGGTGCATCAATTACCGCACTAGATGTTGTTGAATCTGTTTTAGATCGTGTTGTAATAGATGTAACTTGTGATGCAATAGATGCCGAACATGCAGAAACTGTTACTGCTGCAATCTCAGCAAATCCACATCTAGTCGTTCGCAAAGTTTCGGATCGAACATTTTTGCTCCACCTAGGTGGCAAGATTGAGATTGCATCAAAGGTGCCGCTAAAAACTCGTGATGATCTATCTCGTGCTTACACCCCAGGTGTTGCCCGAATTTCACAAGCTATCGCAAAGGATCCAGCAGATCTTCGCCGCCTAACAATTAAACGAAACACAGTTGCAGTTGTAACTGATGGCTCTGCTGTTTTGGGACTTGGCAATATCGGACCAGGCGCCGCCCTTCCTGTGATGGAAGGAAAGGCTGCTTTATTTAAAAGATTTGCAGATGTTGATGCTTGGCCAGTTTGTTTAGATACCCAAGATGTTGATGAGATTGTTAGAACAGTGCAAATTATTGCACCTGTTTATGGCGGTATTAATCTTGAAGATATTTCAGCGCCACGTTGTTTTGAGATTGAAGCAAGATTGCGTGAGCTATTAGATATTCCAGTCTTTCATGATGATCAACATGGAACAGCAATTGTTGTATTAGCAGCGCTGACTAATGCATTAAAAATAGTTAAAAAAGATTTATCAAATGCTCGAATTGTTTTAAGTGGTGTTGGCGCAGCTGGAACTGCTGTGGCGAGATTGTTAGTAGCAAAGGGTGCCAAGCACATTATTGGATTTGATAAGGATGGCTTAGTTGCAGAAAATAATGGTGAGAACGATCCAATGCGCCAATGGTTTATTACAAATTGCGCGCCAGGGGATTTCCGTGGTGATATCCATGAGGCGCTTAAGGATGCTGATGTTTTCATTGGCGTAAGTGCGCCAAATGTTTTAACTGAGGCTGATATTAAATCAATGGCAAAAGGCTCAATTGTCTTTGCATTAGCCAACCCAGATCCAGAGATTGATCCAGTGATCGCACGAAAGTATGCAGCGGTGGTTGCAACTGGAAGATCTGATCAACCAAATCAAATAAATAATGTATTGGCATTTCCTGGGATTTTTCGCGGCTTACTCGATGGCAGAATCACCAAGATTACCGATGAGATGTTGGTGGCGGCGGCTGAAGCGATTGCATCCTGTGTAAGTGATGATCAATTAAATGCTAACTTCATTGTGCCAAGTGTCTTTGACCAAAATGTGGTGCAAAAGGTGGCTGCATCAGTTAAGAAGAAGTCTTGAATAACTTCGCTGCAAGTTTTGATACGCAATTAAGCCCAATTGCACCGTTTATCTTTTATCTAGTAATTGCCATCATAATCTTTATTGAAACTGGCTTATTAGTTGGCTTCTTTCTGCCTGGTGACTCTCTGCTATTTAGCGCTGGCTTGGTAGCTGCCGCTCGCGATGATGTGAATGTTGTTATTTTGATATCAGTAGTTTTCTTAGCTGCTTTTGTCGGCGATCAAGTTGGTTATGTAATCGGGCGCAAAGCTGGCCGGCCTTACTTTCAGCGAGCAAAATCTCCAATCATGAAAAAGATGTTACTTAGATCAGAGATCTTTTATGAGAAGTACGGTTGGTGGGCGGTTGTAATTGCGCGCTACATTCCATGGGTTCGAACATTTGTGCCACCAATTGCTGGAACAGTAAAGATGAATTACTACAAGTTTTTATCTGCGAATGCATTAGGTGCATTTTTGTGGGGAGTTGGAATCACCTTAGCTGGTTACTACAGTGGCTCTATTCCTTGGGTAAAGAGCATCTCCTACGCGCTAGCTGCCTTCTTTATTAGCGCATCAATCATTTCAGGTGTTATTAATTACCGCCGCGAAAATCGTGACTGACCATTGGCAATAACACCGAGATAGGTAAGCAGAATTCCGGCAATTAAGTACCATGAAATATCTGTTCCACTAGTTGGTGCGATTAAATCAAGTGCTAATGAGCCAACTAACATTCCACCAACACTAAACAAGGTGAACTCTAAAACTCCCATATGTTGAACTGCAGTTGCTGAGAAGGCGATATAGATAACGCCGAGTGAGCCGCCGATATAGACCCAAAATGGGGCTGAGACTAGTTTTGATAATGGCTGCCCAGTTGTTAAATATCTAATAAAAAATAGGAAAACTAGAAAAGTTGTGCCAGTTATAAAGTTTAATTGTGAGGTTGCAAATGATTGAGTTGAGTAAACATTAATTTGGGCATTAAGCGCCCGCTGCACGCCAACCCAAGTACCGGCTAATACTGCCAGGAATATAGCTGCTACAGAAAATGAGCTCATTGAAAATCTATCCCAGGCTGAAACAACAACTGCAATAATTGTTATGAAGGCTGCAATTACTCTGCGCTTACTTATTGCGTTTTTAACGCCCCCAGATAATCCAATCTTGTCCACAAACAATGAGATCAGGGTTTGTCCAGCTAAGGATGCAACTGTAAATAATGCAACACCTGCGATCGGCACAACATGAGTTTGCATGGCCACAAAGGAGGCACCAAGTACTCCTGCTCCTAATTGCCAGGGCGGTAATTTCTTAGATTTAACCGCAGCAATTATCAGACCAAAGCCAGTGCGGGTTTTCTTTCGAAAAATAACAATTAAGGTTACAAAAATTAAGCCAGAAGTGAATGAGACCATCGCCGCTTCAAGTGAATCGCCTAAACGAAGAGATAACTCACCATTGATACGAGATTGAATTGCAATTAAGACTCCCGAAAGCGCTGATAAGAGCTCTAATCCAACCCGGTGCTCTGCTTTGTATTTCTTTCTAATTTGACCGCTCCTGATAATTGATTGAAGCGGCCATTATAGAGTTTTAAAGCATTAGAGCGATGGCGCAGAGTCCAATGTGACGATAAAGGTTTTTAATGTGCCGCCCACTAATTCAACTACGACGGTTACTTTATCCCCTGGCACCTTTGAGCGAATACGCACAATTGCAGATACTGCGTCATTAATTTTGTAACCATCAATTGTTTTCACGATTGAACCAACTGGAATTCCGGCTTTCTCAGCACCCTTACCAGCAGTTAGTGCACCGATCTTTGCACCAGTACCTGTAAAGGTGGAGTCAAAGGAAACGCCAAAGATTGGCTTGGTTGATTTCCCAGTTTCAATAATCTCATTGATTATTCGTTTGGCTTGATTAAATGGAATAGAAAAGCCAAGTCCAATATTTCCAACGGTAGATCCAGTACCAAGGGAGGCAATAGCTGAATTAACTCCAACAATTCTTCCTTGTGAATCAACTAATGGACCACCAGAGTTTCCTGGATTAATCGCTGCATCAGTTTGAATTGCATCAATATATGAAGTGATGCTAGTTGACCCTGTTGTTACAGGACGGTTCAGCGCTGAAATGATTCCACTTGTTACTGTGCCAGATAGGCCAAGTGGTGAACCAAATGCAACTACTGCATCTCCTATTGCAACCGCGCTTGAATCACCTTGGGTAATTACTGGAAGGTTACCTTTTTTAACGGAGACAACTGCAAGGTCATACTCAGAGTCCCGGCCAACAATTGTGCCAACCAATACATCACCATTATTTAATTCAACATCAATCGTCCCGCCAGTGGCAGCCCCTTCAATTACGTGATTATTTGTAACAATGTAGGAGATTGAAGATGTTGTGCGAATAATCGAGCCAGAGCCAGTTCCACCGCCCGCTAAAGAGTTAACCTCAAGTGAAACTACTGAAGGTGAGACTAATTGCGCGATGCTCTTTACGTTTGCACCAGTTGCGCCAATATCAATTGCTGTGCGCCCCTTGGCGCATGAGCCGTTAGTAGAAACAAATAGCGCTTTACTCTTATTATCCATACAAGCTTTAACGACTGGCACCGATGGAGTATTTGCAACAGCAAAGCCACCCACGCTTACTGCGCCAATTAAAAAGCCGATTAATACTTTAATGGTTGTGCTCTTCATGCTTCTCCCTGAGTGATTAATCATTAGTTTTCTTGTAATGGCTAGAGATTAAATTCTTAAAGTAAGAATTTTCTGAGAACAACCTTATTGCTGGCTTAGATTTAAATCATCCTGATAGCTCATATTGCGCACAGTTGGGTCTAAAAGAGGCACAAGGATGGCCACGGCGGTGATCCCAGCCAGGATTAGTAGGAAGTTATCTATGCCAAACAGCACCGAAAGCGGGGCTGCAATCGCTAAACCAACCGGCTTAAATATCATCGAACCCATCGCATCAAATGAAGAAACACGAGATAGGGAATCACGGGGCACCTTTCGTTGTAAGGCGGTGCTCCATAAAGTTCCCCAAAGATCTAATGTAATTCCAAACAAGAATGCACCAAAAGCAATTAGGAGTAGTGATTGTGGCTTTGCCATTGTCCAAATATAAAAAGTAATTGTAAATGAGGAGATCATTAAGAATCTCATTGGAAACTTTGGCTTAATCTTTAAAGCAATAAGTGCTCCAACAATTAAACCAGCAGACTCTGCCGTGATTACAAATGACCAGGATTTTGGCCCATTAAAGTGCTCAAGTGCAATCAGTGGCCCTAAAACACTCTCTGCTGCCGCCCAACACATAACAATGAATGAAAATGAAATAACAATTACAACAATCCAGCGAAATGATCTAAACACCTGCCAGCCATGTTTTAAATCATCGAAAACGGTATTTTCTGTAATCTCAGCCCTTGGCGTCACATGTCTAAATGTAAAAATCATTACGCCAGAGACAAAGAAAGATATGGCATCAATAGCGAGTGCCGTTGCTGCGCCAAAGCCACTTACCAAAAACCCAGCAGAGGCGGCGCCAAGAATTATTCCGGCGTTAGCAACTAATGAGTTAATTGCATTTCCTTTTTGCAGCGCCTCTTCCGGCAATACAGAGGGCAATACACCAGCAAAAGCTGGCCAGAAAACTCCCCACAAAATACCAAAGCCGCCGTTTACTAAAATAAGAACGAGAAGTGGAACATCACCGATTGCAAAGAAATAAACCTGCACAAATAAAATAATTCCAGCCAGCATGTCTGTTAGGCCAACCATGCGCGCCCTGCCGTACTTATCTGCAATTACACCGCCAAATGGCGCCATTATCAAGAAACAAACAGCTGTTGAACCCAGAGCAATTCCAAGTAAATTTGCTGATCCATTCGGTAGTGCTAATACGCCAAAAGCAATTGCAATTGGACCAAGGCCATTTCCATAATTAGAGATAAATCTTGCAATAAATAACCGCTTTACATACTTGTGCGCAAGCACCTCTTTAACCAGCATTTATCACCTACAAGCCTTTTACTAAATTAATTCTTTAGTTGTTGTTATTTCCTCTAGGAAATCTAAATCAGGTTCAACACCGATTCCTGGACCAGTTGGAACAGTTAAATAACCATCTTCCATCACAAAAGGTGTTGTTACGTCCTGCTTAAAGTAGCGAGATGAGGCTGATGTGTCTCCTGGCAGAGTAAAGCCAGGAAGTGCTGCAAGTACCAGGTTTGCTGCGCGACCAATTCCAGTCTCTAACATGCCACCGCACCAAACTGGAATTTTTTTATCAACACAAAGATCATGAATCTTCTTTGATTCAATGTATCCACCAACTCGGCCTGGCTTGATGTTTATTACCGTAGTTGCTTCAAGTGCTAGCGCATCTTGGGCTGATTGCAACGAAATTATTGATTCATCCAAACAGATAGGTGTCTTAACCTCTTTGGCCAACATGGCGTGACCCAAGATGTCATGTTCATCTAAGGGTTGTTCAATTAACAAAAGATTAAACTCATCTAAATTTGCTAATAACTTTCCGTCACTGCGTGAATACGCTTGATTAGCATCTACCTGTAATGGAATATCAGGGTAGATCTGCCTAATTGTCTTTACCGCTTCATAATCCCAACCAGGCTCTATTTTTAATTTAATTCGGCGATATCCGGCATCAACATAAGATTTAACCTCTTCAACCAAAGCCGCTAGATCATTTGCAATTCCAACAGAGACTCCACACTCAACCTTGCTCTTTGTCGCACCTAGATACTTAGCCAATGAAATATTTTGATCACGCAACTGCGCATCTAAAATCGCGGTCTCTAGTGCAGCCTTTGCCATCTGCCCACCTAAAAATGGTTTTAAAAGTACTGGCACATCTTCAGCAGCAATAGAGCTTTTTTCTCTAAGTGCTGGAATTAAAAATCTCTTCATTAAATCTAGGCAGCCAATTACATACTCTGGTGAGTACAGCGGCTCTGACATTGCTACACACTCAGCCCAACCTACTGTTCCATTTTCATTTGTTACCTTAACCATTAATACCTCGCGGCTTGTTTGCGTTCCAAATGAGGTTCTAAAAGGCCGCACCAATGGCAGGTGAATAGTTCTTAATTCAAACTCTTGTAATTTCATATCCGCACAACATATTCACTATTTGCCGAAAAGCCAATTACTCGCCCACCTTTATCCAGTGCTTCCGTAAATTGCTCGCGCACCTTATGGCGCCAGCGAAGATTCTCCGCTAAATCACTCTCTCGTATTGCAACGATATCTTCAGGAATTTCAATCAAGATATCACGCGATTCTGCAGAGATAATCTCTTGCCTAGACATTGGTGCATCTCCTTGAACCTTCCAGCTTGCAAGCAATCGATCTGATTCATCACCGGCATTTAACGCGTCGGGCATATCTCCATAAAAGTTTGGAAAGTAGGCAGAGACATCTGCGCCAAGTTTTAAGAGGTTTAACTTGGCATTTCGCTTTACCAAGGGATCAAAAGTCCAGGTAATCTCTTTGTAATTATTCTTCTTTGCCCAATGCCACTGATCTATTTTTAATAAGTAACCAATTCCTTTATCGCGATGATTTTTCATCACAGCGGTCATGTGTGAGTGAAGATGTAGACCACCGGTAGTTGCTGGGAAGGCGAAGGCTGCGCCAACACAATCAGAGCCTATGAATGCTCCAGATAAATAAGCGCCACTATGAACCATTGCTTGCAATAAGTTTGGAGTGATCTCAGTTCCGGCATCCTTAGCCCAGGTGTGATCAAAGACTGCGCGACCAAGGTCCTGGTCTTCAATAGTTATTAGAGGCTTTATTTTTATCTCTGAACTCACCTATTTATCTTAAAGCAATAATGGTGATCACCCAATAAAGTTACATTCATGCCTTATCTTGAGAAGAATAAATAATTAATAGATATAGAACTAACCCCACCTTGTTTAATTGCTCTACGCTCCTGTTAGTACACCCCATCTAGAAATATCTCATAAAATGAATATCCTAAAGAGAACGAGTTTAAACCTTCTGCATCATTGCAAAACACAGTTTTAATAGTTAATATCTGAGATATGACGAAAAAAAGACTACTTTTAACACCTGTTGTTTTAATAATTCTTCTTTCACTTGTCGGTTGTGCGAGCGAAGACAAATCCACTCAACCACTTAATTTAGATGATGCGTCTCAAGGACAATTGATATGGGATGAATCCGACCCAGAAGAACCATCCTGGCGACTCGAGTGTCCTAATCCAAGTGATTATCGATTGTGGACAGAGTCTACACTTAGTGAAATTCGGAGTGACGAAAGTTTAGTTTCTTTCTGTGACACAGAAGCAAGGACATTGAATCTTCCCGATCCATTCACTTTGGAGAGAGCAGAATCAGAAGTGGATGCTCTGATCGCTGTGATGCCGAAATACAAGATCTGCAGCTCAAGCTTTCTATACCGAATAGGTCTTAGTGCTTTGGAGGAAGCAGAGTCAGAGATTGGTTTAGCAGAACTACGCAAAGAACTCGGAGATTACCTTGGGGGTGTCTTGGATTTAACTAAGGCCGAAAGATTCAAAAATGAAGCCAATTATCTGATAACAATGAATGAGGACGATGCTGTTCAAATTTCAAAAACAAGCGCAGGAAATATATGTGGCGACATTCAAGTTTACTAGGAGTCATTTAATTACTTAATTACCTTCTGTTAAGAAGGACGAAATGATAGAGAATCAGAGTGTCAGATTAGAAGTTCAGTTTTACGTTCAAACTGAGTGGTGCGCCCGTAGGGATTCGAACCCCAAACCTTCTGATCCGTAGTCAGATGCTCTATCCGTTGAGCTACGGGCGCAATTTTTAAAGCGAGCCGAAGTCTAGCGATTTATCAGGCTCGTCCCAAACTTATCAAAAGTTTCCAATCAACCTCTTTTATGCGTGGTTTTCCATGTGGTTCACCAGAGAGGATTTCAGAAGCATTGATCTTCTCCCAACCTACTTGATCAATTACTTCATGCCCTGATTTCAATAAATCAGATATGCCATTACTTTCTTTTGGCTCTTTTAATTCTGAGATTAACAGATCAACTACATCGGATGCATCACTCTTGTTTGTTCCAATAACGCCATTTGGTCCACGCTTTGCCCAACCAACAACATAAAGATTGTGTTCAACCTTGCCACCAATATTAGTAATTCGACCATTTTCAACTGGGACTCCAGAAAATTCACCAACTTCGTAACCAATTGCTGTAATTACTAGTCCGCACTTGATGGAAAAGGTTTTTCCAGTTGAGGTTATTTTGTCATCTGCTTCAACTTGATTGATACCAAAAACGATCTCTTCAACCTTGCCACTACCTTTGATCTCAAGTGGTGTAGTAAGGAATTTAATCTCTAATCTTCGAGCTACGCCCTTTT
Source organism: uncultured Actinomycetes bacterium (assembly GCA_903892335.1). GTDB lineage: Bacteria > Actinomycetota > Actinomycetes > Nanopelagicales > Nanopelagicaceae > Nanopelagicus. The sequence goes on along the minus strand of CAITID010000187.1, from coordinate 1,295 downwards.
TCTCATTCTCGGCGATTAATCGCATTGCCTCTAAATTATTCCTTAACTCTTTTTCAACTTCACCAGTTGCCTCAACTCGTACTTGTGCTTTCTCGATCTCATTTAGGTCGATATAAACATCGGTATGTTCTAGTTTTGGTAGGTCACGCAATTCTGGTGATGTGAAAGATGCGTGCTCTGGCCCGCGGCGACCACAGATAATTACATTTCGAATTTTACTTTTATGTAATTCTGCGAGCGCATGTGTTGCCGTATCAGTTGGGTCTAACTCCGCCGGATCCAGAGCAAGCATCCGAGCAACATCCATTGCCACATTTCCTGCACCGATTACCACTGCGGTATCACTTGATAAATCAACCTCAACGCCGGTGTAATCAGGGTGGGCGTTATACCAAGGCACAAATTGCGCAGCTGATAATGAGTTTGTTAATTCCTCTCCTTTAATACCAAGTTTTTTCCCAATTGTAGAACCAGTAGAAAGAACGACTGCGTCATACTTTTCACGTAGCTCTTTAATAGAGACATCTTTGCCAACTTCAACATTGGCAAATAATCTAAAGTTTGGCTCTTTGGCTATCTTTTCAAATACTTTTGCAACCGTCTTTATCTTTGGATGATCTGGGGCAACACCACTTCGCACTAATCCCCATGGTGTTGGCAGGCGTTCAATCATGTCGATCTGGAAGGTTAATTCATCACTTTGTGAGTTTTGAAGTGCCTGCGCAGTGAAGTAACCAGCTGGACCTGCACCAACTATTGCAACTTTAAAGGTTGGCAACGGTTCTCCTTATGAATCCTAAACTAAAATCGACTGGCGGAGACGAGAGGATTTGAACCTCCGTTTCCCTTTCGGGAAAACCTCATTAGCAGTGAGGCGCACTAGACCGGGCTATGCGACGTCTCCAATTACATCAGTGAGTTTATCGCAAAAAATGGTGGCATTGAAAGGATTTAGCTCTGATACTAGGTTAGCTTAGAAAAACTCTAAGGCCACAGGTGGCGATTTCTGAAGTGTTAAAAGCACAGATTTTTCAGAGTCAAATGCAACCAAGAATATCAAGATACAAGATACCCCCCACCAATACCAAAGTAAAACACAGTCTGAAAAGTATGAGAGCGTCTTCATACTAATTTTAAAGACCTAGTACTAATTTCAACACTCCATAAATAAGCAATTTTAGTTAGGCTATCCTCTAAGACCTGGCGGTCATGAAAAGGGAATATGAAACTTACAATTGCGATTCCAACATACAATAGACCGGATACAGTTCTTAAAACTGTTTTAAAATTACTTA